>JANOZA010000444.1:0-7463 GCA_031429155.1 Verrucomicrobiota bacterium
CCTGTCTTTGATGCGAGCTGCTCTTGCGTCAGGCCCTGCTGTTCTCTCATGTGGCGGATTAATCGTCCGATAGTCGTCTTGGCATCCATTTCGACTATAGTTGATACAGAAAACCGCTTGCCGCTTTCGCCTATAGTTGAAATGTAAGGGATGCACGAACTTATCCAGGCTGATTGCTTCGACTGGCTGGCTAACCGCGAACCAGATTCGGTTGAGGCGGTCTGCACCGACCCGCCCTACGGCGTTTTTGAATTCAGCAGCAGCGAAATCGCAAAGATGCGAGGTGGCAGAGGCGGAGTTTGGCGGCTTCCTCCCACCATCGGTGGCAGCAAACGTTCACCGCTCCCGCGGTTCACTGTGCTTACCGCTGGCCAGCTTGCGGAAGTACGGCGGTATTTCCATGAGTGGGGCAAGCTGTTGTTGAAAGTTGTGGTGCCGGGGGCTCATGTCTGTGTCGCAGGATACCCGAGCTTACAGCATCTCGTTCAATCGGGGATGGCGGAGGCAGGTTTCGAAGTTCGGGGGGCGCTCATGCGCATGTACTGGAGCTTTCGCGGAGGAGACAGGCCCAAGAATGCCGAAACTGAGTTTCCAGAAGTGTGTGTCACTCCAAAAGGAGCTTACGAGCCGTGGATGCTGTTTCGCAAACCTATCGCAGAGAAGACTGTAGCGGCCAATCTTCGCCGCTGGAAAACTGGTGGTCTAAGGCGACCCGGCCTCGATAAGCCGCTGCCGGATCTGATCCCGAGCGGCAGGACGCCGGAACGTGAAGTCAGAATCGCGGATCATCCATGCCTTAAGCCCCAGCACTTGATGCGGGTCCTGGTTCGTTCGCTTCTTCCGCTGGGAGAAGGCACAGTCCTGGATCCTTTTGCGGGATCGGGTGCAACAATAGCCGCTGCGGAGGCACTTGGATACGCCAGCTTAGGAGTGGAGATGGACGCCGAGTATTTTCAGATGGCGAAGCGGAGTGTGCCGCTCCTATCCAGTCTCTATCCGGAGTTCAAGGGAGAGCACATGCTCATCGCGACGGATTCCCGCGAGGCAGAAAGTGCCCCCGATCAGCAGACGCTGGCACTGTTTTGACTGCGGAAGTTGTGAGCATCCCCCATCGGATTTCACATGAGGGAAACGCCGGAGCGTTGCGACAGGACTGGCCGCGCGTCCCTCTGCCGAAGACCTCCAAAACCCTGAAAACCGGCGCCGCCCTTGGCCGCCAGGTCGCCGCCCTGCTAGATCCCGAAACCCCCGTCCCCGGCGTCACCGACCTGAAAGTGCGCCCCTCCCTCAAAGGACTTGGCGAACTGACCGTGACCGACCCCGGCGCGAAGGCCAAATCCAAACCCGCCCCCGACCTGACCCTCAACGCCCGCTGGGGCTATCTTCAGAAGACAAAGAACGGCGACATCATCATGCCCGGCCCCGGCAAAGTCACCACCGGCACCCGCGGCGAAGGCTTCCTCGATATCCACCTCAACGCCACCACCCGCTGGAAAGACGTGCCCGCCGCCGTCTGGTCCTACACCCTCGGAGGCTACCAGGTCTTAAAGAAGTGGCTCAGCTACCGCGAGTCCGCCCTCCTCGACCGCCCCCTCACCGGCGAAGAAGCCCACGACTTCACCCACCACACCCGCCGCATCGCCGCCCTCCTGGAATTGCAGGGGGAGTTGGATGGGCATTACCGCAACTCCATCTAACTTCCATGATCTACCAATTGAGCACCCAGAATTCAGACCGCATATCGGGAACTTCCGGACGTTCGTGGTCCAGGATTTGTTCCGCCGGGTGCTGGAACCCGGGGGGGGGGTGAAGACGAAGCACGTGCGCAACATCACGGACGCGCCTGACCGCTGACCTCGTGACGGGCAAGCTGGACGTGCGCGAAGCCGCCGCCAAGCTGCCCGACGCCCCCGCCGAACCCGCCCTCGACGACCCGCTGGAAGAAATCGAAAGTGCGGACGATGCGATTGAAGAAGAGTGATGCAAGACGACGCAAGTGCTCCTAGAGTGAAAGCCACGAATGAAACCTATAGACCAAATCCTGCTCAAACTGGCTGACCTGATCCAGCAGGGACGGTTTGTGGAATTGGAGACGGAGTGGCTGGAGATCAAGCCAGTGCCGGTGGATGGCGGGGAGTGGAAGGAACGGCACAAGAGTGTGAACGCGTTTCTCAATACTCGGGGCGGCATCCTCATTCTGGGTGTGAAGGAGGAAGGAACGGGGCATGCAAGGCGCTACGTGTTGAGTGGATGGAAGGACCATGCAGAGCCGAACCTGAAGGAGTTCTCGCGTCTGTTCACCGACCGAAAGGGCGTGAAGCAGGATCTCAACGACTGCTTTCCCCCCATGGAGTTGCGCACGCTGCTGGGGGAGCGCATCGCCATCGTGTATGTGGATGAGCTGGCAGCGGACCGGAAATTCGTCTTCCTCAACGGCACTGCCTACCGGCGCTTCCTGACCGGCGACCACAAGGTGACTGATCGTGATGTGGAGGCGCAGGAAGAGTTTAAGGAAGAAGCAGCTCACGCCAAGGAATTGCAGCCTGTGCCGGACATGACGGAGGCAGACCTGGACCTGACCAAGCTGAACCAGTTCATTTTTCATCTGAACCAGCCACAGCAGATCGAGACCCTGAAACCGGATCTGGCTGCAGCCCGCGCCTTTCTGGAGCGCCGGTGCTTCATCAAGGACGGAGCAGTGACGATACTGGGCGCGCTGGTTTGTGGTAATCATCCGGGAGACCGGCTGGGATTCCGCAGCCATGTGCACGGGTATGTGGAAGTGCCCCAGAAGATCGCGCAGGATAAGCAGGACTTCGTGGACAATGTGCTCCAGCTCATGGATTCGAGTCTCGGCTACCTGCTGCGGAACATCCAGGTGGGTATCAGTGCGGAGCACGGGGGAACGGCCGTGCCACAATACCCGGAGGAGGTGCTCCGCGAGACGGTGAACAATGCGCTGGCGCACCGCGACTATTCCGTAAACAAGCAAGTAAGTATCGCGATAAAGCCGGGCGTTCACATAGCCATTCGCAACCCGGGGCGATTCAGACGGAATTTGATCATTGAGGATGGCGATGCGGACATACCAGTGCGCCGGATTCTGCCGGAGGCCAAACCGCGCAATCCCAAACTGGCCGACGTGCTCCGTGTATATCGCAAGTGGGAAGGGCACGGTATTGGCATGGCCACGCTGGTGAATCTGTGCCTGGAAAACCGGCTCGATCTTCCCTACTACCGCATTTACACAGAAGAGGTCGGCCTGCACCTGTGCGCGGGCAAGTTGTTGGACGAACGGATGGAGCGGCTGTTTCAGTCCTTTGACCGGCGCATAGAGGGCCAGCTCGAAGGATCGGTTCTGACGGTGGAGCAGAAGCTGGTGCTGGCTTACCTGATAAAATCCGAGTGGGCCAACGAACAGCTCGGCTACACCATTCTGCTGACGCCGGACAATAATCACTTCGCCGCATTAAGGGGGCTGGAGAAAGCAGGGCTGATCAACAAGCACGCGCTAAGCACAGCGGCTTATCCGATTTATGTCGCGGACCGGGTGCTGGTGCAGCGCAGTTATTTGAGAGAGTTGCGCGGGATGTTCGGTGGGGGGTTCGATCACCTGGACGAGACAGCGAAGCAAGCCCTCGGTGTCGTTTACCGGCACAACCAGTTCTGCAAGGTCAGGCAAGTGAGCGCAAAACAGGCGGCTTTTGCTCTGTGGTATGAGCGCGGTGGGACGGAGGGGGACATCAAGCAGTTTGACACTTTTTACCGCAGAGTTCGAAACACATTCAATAAAGTCGAGAAAGCTGGCCTCATCGAGAAGGTTGAGGGCACTCGCGGCTATGTGCTGCGGGACGCCTACAAGGAAGCTTCCCTTTTTTGAGCACGCATGAAAACCGACACCACCGAAAAAGGCCTCGAAAGCCTGATCATGCGCCACATGACCGGGACGAACGGCCTGGCCTCCACATCGGGGATCGTGGCCGATACCGAGCCGGGCAAAGGCGGCCCCGGTTGGATTGCTGGAAGCCCGGCTTCGTATGATCGCGAGTATGCGGTGGATGCGGAGCAACTCTTCGCGTTTCTCATGGCCACCCAGCCGGAAACTACCCGCAGGCGGCGTCCTGCCGGTCACTTTCCACTTTCCACTGGCGGCATTCGACTCTTGATCAGCGGCCATGCCTCTCCGCCTCTTTGATACTCTGGAACGCCGTCTGCACGAACTTTCGCCGATGGATGGCGAGACGTTTCGCTTCTATTGCTGCGGGCCGACGGTGTACGGGCCGGCGCATATCGGGAACTTCCGGACGTTTGTGCTCCAGGATCTGTTTCGCCGGGTGCTGGAACTCGGCGGGGTGAAGACGAAGCACGTCCGCAATATCACGGACGTGGACGACAAGACGATCCGGGATTCGCTGAAGGCGGGGAAGTCGCTGCGGGAGTTCACGGACGGGTGGAAGGCGCAGTTCCACACCGACTGCACGGCGCTCAACTGCCTGCAGCCTCACATTGAGCCAGGGGCGGTGGATCACATTCCGCAGCAGATCGCGATGATCGAATCGCTCATGGAGAAGGGGCACGCGTATCAGGCGGCGGACGGGTCGGTGTATTTTAAGGTGGCGTCGTTTGAGAACTACGGACGGCTGTCGCGGCTCAAGGAGCGGGAGTTGCAAATGACGGCGGCCACTGCCGATGACGAGTATGAAAAGGACACGCTGGCGGACTTCGCGCTGTGGAAGGCGCGAAAGCCGGAGGACGGGCCGAACTTCTGGCCTGGGCCGTGGGGCGAGGGCCGGCCTGGCTGGCACCTCGAGTGCTCGGCGATGACGCGGGCGTATCTGGGTGACACCTTTGATCTGCACAGCGGCGGGGTGGACCTCATCTTCCCGCACCACGAGAACGAGATCGCGCAGAGCGAATGCTGCACGGGCCATGAGTTTTGCCGCCACTGGTTTCACATCACCCACCTGCTGGTGGACGGGGCGAAGATGTCGAAGAGCCTCGGGAATCTCTACACGCTGGGCGACCTCGCTGCGAAGGGCTTCACGGCGGGTGAAGTGCGCTACGTTCTCGCCGGTGCGCACTACCGGGCGCAGTTGAACTTTACGCTCGACTCGCTCACGGCCGCGCGTTCGGCGCTGGGACGCCTCGCGCGTTTGGAGCGCGGGCTTGCCGCGCGGGCCGGGGTCAGTGCGCCGCCTTACTATGATTCCCTGTGCGGGGCAGCGGCCGGGCCGTTCGCGCTGGCGTGGGAATCGCTGAACAACGACCTCAATACCGCCGAGGCGCTGGGGCATGTCTTCGTAATGCTGAAGTCCCTGAAGCCCGAGGCGCTCACGCCGGAGGAGGCCGCGGCGGCGCATCGCGGACTGCATTTTATTCTGGCGGCGTTTGGATTCGTGCTGCCTGCGGAGGAGCCGCAGGAGGAAGTGCCGGAGGAGGTGCGCGCTCTCGCCGAGAAGCGCTGGGCCGCGCGCACGGCAAAGAACTGGGCGGACGCCGACACGCTGCGCAAGGAACTCGAAGCGGCCGGCTGGCTGATGAAGGACGGCAAGGAAGGGTATGAGCTGAGCCGGAAGCCGGCGTAAAGTGTCCCTTTCGTGCCGGCCTCCGCCGCGCATCCTGGGGACATGAAATTAGCCGCCGCCTTCCTTCTCGCCTCCCTCTACACCGCGTCCGCCGCCGACTACCTCATCGTCGTCTCCGAAGGCACCGCCGCCGACGCCGCGTGGAAGCCGGTGGTGGAGAAACTCACCGCGAAGCACCACGCCGCCACCGTCACGTGGAAGTCCGCGCCGGAGGAATCGCTGCCCGCATTGCAAAAGGAGATGCCGCGCTTCACGTGCTTCGTCGCCACGAGGGAGGAGGCGACGAGGGAGTTCGTCCAGCACGTCCACCGGCTCACCCGGCGGCTGGATTCCGATCCTTACACCGACACCCGCTGGGGCATCCTCACGGGATTCGATGCCGCCAATGCCCTCGCCATCGCCAGTGAGGAAAAGCCGCTGACCATTCACAAAGCCGGCTCCGGCACGGAACTCGCGATGGATCGTATCGAGTCCGGCACGTGGTACTGCGAACTCCGCAAAGGCCACATGGTGGAGAAGACCAAAGGCGGCGCCGCGGAGGTAAAAGCGGTCGAGCCGGACACCACGAAGGCACTCGCTGATCTCCTGAGCACCGGCGCGCCGGACCTCTGGGTGACATCCGGCCATGCCACCGAGCACGACTGGATGATCGGCTTCCGTTACCGCAATGGATTCTGGAAATGCAAAGCCGGTCAGTTGTTCGGCGAAGACACCAAAGGCACTCGGTTCGACATCAGCAGCACGAATCCAAAAGTCTATCTCCCCATCGGCAACTGTCTCATGGGCCACATTGACGGCCCCGACGCGATGGCGCTCGCCTATATGAAGAGCGCCGCCGTTCGCCAGATGGCCGGCTACGTGCTGCCCACATGGTACGGCTATCAGGGCTGGGGGCTGCTTGATTATTTCGTAGAGCAGCCGGGGCGCTACACGCTGACGGAAGCCTTCCACGCCAACAACCTCGCGCTCGTCCATCGCCTGATGACGAACTTCCCTGGAGCGGAGAAGATCGAGGCCGTGGACGGGAACGGACGTCCTCCCGGCAAAACGGCGATGCCCGCCGCCGCAGGAAAGCTGAGCGCGCAGGATCTCTCCGGCCTGCTCTTTGATCGCGACAACATGGCCTTCTATGGCGACCCGGCGTGGGAAGCCCGCATGGCGCCCGGCAAACTCAACTGGGAGCAAAAGCTCACCACCGGCGAAAAAGGCGAGCACACACTCACCATCACTCCTCTCGCCGGAGCGGCGACGTGGCAGCCCGTGAACAACAACGGCTCCCAGCGCGGCGGACGGCCTATCCTTCAGTTCCTCCCGCAGCGCATTGATCCTGCCAAAGTCAAAGTCACCGGCGGCAGAGAACTCAATGCGGTCATCGCCGACGACTTCATCCTCGTCCCGCTGCCGGAAAAGGCGGACGGGCCGGTCACGCTTTGCTTCACTGCCGAGTGATGCCTGAATAGCTGGATTTAGGCCGGTCCCGCCGATGGTTCACACCCAGCTAATGCGGGACGCGCTCATCGCAGATAACCTGGAATCACAGCATCACCTTGAGCATCTGACCTTTCAGTCCGCCGGGGAGAGGGAACCGGTTGCCGGTCTTGAGCAGCGCGAGTTTGAGGGCTTCGGTGATCCATTTGCGGTTCGTGGTGATGTCGCGGATCACGATCACGTTCTCGGCACCGAGGCTGTAGCGGATCTCGGCCTTCACGGGCTTGTCCTCGCCCTCCAGACTCAGTTCCAGGTCCACCTTCTTGTCGCGGCTGGAAAGGCTGAACGATTCCAGTTTCACCCAGTCGAGCCCGGAGCTGGCGAGCTTTGACTGGAGCGCTTTCATGATGAGGGAGGTGGACATGGGAGGGAATGCAGAATGAAAAATGC
>JANOZA010000445.1:0-4171 GCA_031429155.1 Verrucomicrobiota bacterium
CGGAAGCGAAGCGCAGCCATCCCGCGGACCCGGTTTCCGGCGCATGGGTCGGAACCTGGCGCAGCACCGCTAACGGTCACACCGGCGGCCTCCGCGCCGTGGTTACGAAGCAGTCCGGCGACACCTGGAACTTCCGCTACCGCGCCTCGTGGGCGAAAATCCTCTGCGCGGGGTTTTCCCTCGACGCCACCGTCAAGCCCGACGGCAAAGGCGGCTGGCTCGTCTCCGGCACCAAAGACCTCGGCCCGGCCTTCGGCGGCACCTTCACCAGCGCGGGCACCATCCGCGGCGAGGTCTTCAACGCCGGCTACGATGCGAAAATGGACCGCGGCGTGATGGAACTGCGCCGGCCTTAGCAACTCCCGGACTGCGAAGTTCGTCGCCATATCCGGGGGGTGGGCCCGTCACTTCTTCTGCGGCAACGCCTGCTCCCATCGCGTGATTTGCCATGCGAAAAGGTAGTCACCCCGCTTGCCGAGATCGTACCATGACACGGCCACCGGGCCTTTGCCGCCGTGCCGGTTGATGATGTCCACAAGGCCGGCCTCGGTCGCGGCGTTCATGGGCAAATGATGCGCCAGCGGCTGGTCATCCCCGGACCACAGTTTCTTCGTATCGAATTCATAGACCCAAAGCGGGCGATCATTGCCGTCTATAGTAGATGCCTTGCGCCGCGACGCATAGATCGCGGCTCCATCGAACGACCACCGCAGATCGCCCGTCATGCGATCTCCCTCCGTGCAGTCTATTCGCTGGAAACACGCCGCCGGCCCGCTTTCCGCCTGCGGTTCCATGAGCAGCCAGGCTTCGCGGTTCCCCGCCCTGCCTTTCTGATAAATCACAAAATGATTCGCCAGGGCCGGCCCCGTGAATCGCGACAGCGACGGACGCTGCATGACATTCAGCAACTCTGCTGCACCAAGGAGGACCACGGAGGCCACGAGCAGCCAGAAGACGAGGCGCGGTATCCACGCGCCCCGGGTGCTGACTTTGCTGCTGCCTCGTTTCTTTGACACGGCGCTCTGTGTGCGCGGTCCCCGCGGCTGCGCCAGCGAAGAAACCCGCCGCCTCCACCGCCCCGCGTCGGAAACGCAATGCGCAACTTGACGGGCAGAAATCCGTGTGCTCTTAGGACGACAATGTTCAACCTCCCACCCATCGCCTTGCGGCGACCTGATGTCTGACTCGCTCCAGAGAGCGCCGGTCGGCGTTCGTGTCACAGCAAGACAAGGTGAGCGGGTTGCGATTTTCGCCCGCTCGCACAGGGCTGTTTTAGGAAAGGGCTGGAGTTTTGATATTGCGGAGCCGGAGATGACCGGCGCGGAGTTGCTGCTGGGAGCGCTGGCGGCGGATGTGATTGGATTATTCTTCGATCTGGCGAAGCGGCAGCGTGTGTCCGTGGATGAAGTGGAGGCCACCGTGAAAGCAGAACTGGCCGATCCGCTGGTGCATCTCGGCGTGATGGGCGCAGAGGGCGAGCCGCGTTACGAATCCTTTTCCCTCCGCGCCTATGCCGGCAGTGCTGCGCCGGAGGCTGTGCTCCAGGAAATCTGGGCCGAGGCCCTGCGGCGCGCGCCGCTGGCCAACACGCTGCGCCGCGCCGCGACGCTCGAAACCCTTCTCCAAGTTTCCCCCTAAACCACCACACCAAATATGTACCGCCTCACCTCCGAACAGGAAGCCATCGTCGCTAAAGCCAGGACCATCGCCGAAACCACCATCGCCTCAAACGCCGGGGATGTGGATGAGAAGAGCCGCTTTCCTGCCGAGAGCATGAAGGCTCTCGCCGACGCCGGACTCTACGGACTGCTGGTTCCCGCCGACCTCGGAGGTCTCGGCCAGGGACTGCGCACTCTCGCTGCTGTGGTGGATGAAATCGCCCAGCGCTGCGCTTCCACGGCGATGGTCTTCATGATGCACCAGTGCGGCGTGAACTGTTATCTCGCGGACCCGGCGAAGTTCGCCGGCGTGCTGCGCGACTGTGCTGCGGGCAAGCATCTCAGCACCCTGGCGTTTTCCGAAAAAGGCAGCCGCAGTCAGTTCTGGGCGCCGATTTCCAAAGCGGTCGCCAGCGGCAGTGGCGTGAAACTCAGCGCGGAGAAAAGCTGGGTCACGAGCGCAGGCATCGCCGACGGCATCGTGTCGAGCTGCGGCTCGGAAGTTGGCCCCGGGCCTGCTGTTTACCTCGTCAAGAAAGACGACGCGGGCGTCACTGTCAGCGGCGGATGGAACAGTCTCGGGATGCGCGGCAATCAGAGTAATCCCGTCACCTATAAAGGCGTGCCGCTGGATCCCGCGGAGCGCCTCATCGGCGTGGATGGTAAGGGCGACGACATCATGCTCGGCAAAGCCCTGCCCGTTTTTCAGGTCTGCCAGGGCGCCATCGGGGTTGGGCTCGCGGAAGCCGCATTCGCTGCGGCTCAGAAGCACATCACGGCTCATGGATTCGAGCACACCGGCACGAAACTGAGCGACCTTCCCAACCTCCGTGCCAGCCTTGCCGAGATGCGCATGGAGACGGACAAAGCCCGCGCCTATCTCGTCGCCACGCTCGACAAGCTGGAGAGTGGCGCGGCGGACGGAATGCTCCACGTCCTCGCCGTGAAAGCGACTTCGAGTGAAACCGCCGTCCGTGTGAGTGACCTCGCCATGCGCGCCTGCGGCGGTGCGGCTTTCTCCAAGCACCTCGGCCTCGAACGCGTCTTCCGCGATGCCCGCGCTGCCATCGTCATGGCTCCGACGACTGACCATCTGCGCGAATTCGTCGGCCGCGTACTCGTGGGCCTGCCGCTCTTTGGCTAGCAATCTCCCCTGCAATCAAACCAAAACACCAACCAGACAATACCATGCAAAAACACAGCCTCATCATCTGCTGCATGGCGGCGGTCGCCGCGATCCTCGCGACTTCCCCCGCCATCGCTGCGGACAAGAAAACAAAACCGGCAGCAAAGCCGGAAGCCACCGCTGAAAAAAAGCCCGCCGCCGACGCCGGCGCTGCGGCTTACGACGCCATCCTCAAAAAATATGTGAAGGACGGCAAATTCGCGTATGCCGAACTCAAGGCCAGCAAAGCCGACATGGCCGCGTTCAAGAAGTTCATGGACTGGCAGGGCAAGGCCAACGTGAAAGCCATGTTGAAGGAGGAGCAGATCGCCTTCTACATCAACGCCTACAACTCCTGCTGCATTCAAGCCGTCCTCGATCATTACCCGGTCCACAGTCCGAACGATATCCCCGGCTTCTTCGACAAACTGAAGTTCAAAGTCGGCGGCGAAGAACTGACCATCAGCGCCATCGAGTATGAGCGGCTCATCGCAAACTACAAAGACATGCGCGCGCACTTCGCCGTCGTCTGCGCCGACCGCGGATGCCAGCCGCTCAAGCCCTCCGCATGGACCGGCGCCACGCTCAACGATGATCTCGAAGCCGCCGGGAAACAGTTCGTGGCCAACAAGAAATACTTCTTCGTGGATAAGGAGAAGGGTGAGGTCAACATCTCCAAGATATTCGAATGGTACGGCGAGAAGTTCACTCAGGATCCGCTGCGCCCTGCGGCGAAGCCTGAGCTGTTCGTGCTCCCGTATGTGACCGCTGAGGAGAAAGCCCTGCTCGAGTCCGGCAAGTACAAACTCAAGATCATCGAGTGGGACTGGACCCTCAATGAAACCGCCCCCAAACCTGCCGCCAAATAACCAGCCAACCGACCAACCAACATGAACCGCACCGCACTGTTCCTCCTCACCGCCGCCGCGCTCGCGCCGGCGCTCTACGCCGGCCCTGCCGCGCCGGCTCCCGCACCTGCGCCGACCCCCGCCGCAGAGCCTGACACCATCTTTGGCACGACGTGGTTCGACGAACTGAAAGCCAAGAAGGACGCCAGCGGCCTGCCGCTTTCCTTTGGCGCATGGCACTGGTTCCGCTTCGGCGGCGAAGGCCCCGGCAGCGACGGCTACGGCATCCCCGGGCTGCGCGGCACTTACTACTGGACCATAGACTTCGATCCGAAGTACAAAGTGGACGGCGCGTTCGTGCAGGAGGTCGGTCTCCATGCCCAGGTGCGTCTGCGCGAGCAGGGCACTTTCCGCCCGTTCATCAACGACGAGGTCTGGCCGTGGGAAACCTATCTCTACGCCAAGACCACCTCCGGCACGTTCAAGGCCGGCCAAATCTG
>JANOZA010000446.1:0-6581 GCA_031429155.1 Verrucomicrobiota bacterium
TGGTTGCAGCGCCCCTGGTTTCCGCACTTCGACCGTGAAAAGGAGTTGTTTGTTGGGATGAATTTTCTTCTTATCGCCCTGGGTGCCGCCAATGAGCGTCAGACCGCCCTGGCTGACCTCCGCCGTGAGCACGCCGACATCCACCTGCTCCACCGGCTGCGGCGGAATGATCAGCGGACGGCCGGTAAGCGGATCAATGGGAACCACCGGGATCGCGCTGGGATCGGGCTTCTTCTCGGGCGGTTTTACGAATCCACGCTGCACGTAGAGCCCGTCGCCGCCGGGCTGGGCGGCGTTGTCGGGATTGAGCACTTTGGCGATGGTCATCACGTCATTCACGGCAGCAAAAATCTTCTTGAGTGAATCCGCCCCCTCGCAGGCATTCACCGCTGCCGGTGCGTTATCGAAGTAAGTCTGATCCTTCACCACCTTGGCCAGAGCTTCCACCGCCGGCTTGAACTCAGGCTGGGTGAAGACGTGCTTCTGACTCATGACGAGTGGAAACTTCAGCCGGGGGTCGAGGAACTGCTTCAACTTCCCGGTGTATGCCTTGAGTAATTTCGACACCGCGATTTCCCCCATGCACAGATCAATAGCGGCAGCGGCCCGGCCGCACTCATCCTTCCGCGGCCCCTCGTAAGTGAGCTTCGCCGAAGCGCGGGCGGCCTCGGTCTTCTGCTCGATGCCCTTCACTTCAACTTCCAGCCGTCCGATCAGGTCCAGGGTGAGCGACGCCATGGGAATCTTATCCGCCTGGGCGAGACGGTCCTTGTAGATGTCGTAGCGGATAGGAGCGGCGTCCTCGGGAGCGATTTGTTTGGCCGCATCCGGCTTGTCTGGAGCGGCGGCGCCGGAAGCGACGGGAGCGGCTTCAGGGGGATTGGTTTTCAGGACCTCGAGGGCCTTCTGATAAACCGGCGCCAGGTTGGAGGGCATTTCGCCGCCCTGGAGTGGTTCGAGACTTGCCTTCAACGAAACGCACAGAGTGGCGAGGTCGCCGCGGCTCATGCCGGAAAGGCGAGTGGCTTCGCCAAGCTTGCCTTTGAGAAGCTGGATGTCGTCGAGATGGGTCTTCAGAGACGCGAGCAATTCCTCCACCTTCGCACGCGAGGCCGAGGCGGCGTCGAGTTTGGCCAGTTCGTCCTCAGTTTCCTCATACTGTTTGAGCGCGAGGTCTTTGGCGTCCTTGAGTTGCTTCTTTGAATCTTCTGAAGCGGTGGCCGACTCTGCAACGCCTCCGGTGCCGAGGATGGCTTCCAGTCCCTTCACCAACGCCTGCGCCCCCGGGGAATCTGCCGGAGCATCCTCCGCAGTCCTCATCCAGCGACGGGTGTCCAGGGCGTCGCCGCCCTCCTTCCCAAAAAGCCCGCCAGCATAGAGCCGCTCGCCGATGCGGGCCAGACTGGTGGCTGCATTCGCAGTCGTGGCTGCGCTCAGCCCGGTGTCCTTGCCGTCCGGCGGACAAAGGTAGGCGAGCATCGGCTCGATGAGCTTTTCGAAGTCTGATTGTGTCCAAGCATCGCCGCGTTTGTGCAGGTGAGCCTCCAGCCGCACGAGCGCATCGTAAGCGGTCGCGAGACGCCGGTCCTGCGCTGGATCACGCACGGCATTGGGCATCGCGTCCCAAACGATCTTTTCGCGCACGCCCTCCAGCACGGGCTTGAGAACGCTGCCTTCATAAATTGCGAGACAAGCCACGCGGCGACGGCGCTCGAAGTCACGGATGCTTCCCATCATGCGGAAGATTCCTGCGCCCGGCAGGCCTCGCGCGGTGCGCTGCTCCAGATAGTCGAGGAATTCGATCTTGGTCAGGTTGTTGGATTCGCTGCCGAGTTTTTTCCAGACCCGCGCGCTCTCGCCCTGCCATGCAGCCGTCCAGCGCGGCGGTGTCCTGGTGCCATCGGCGGCATCCGCGCCTTCCTTGCGGGTCACGATGGGAAGGAAGGCACCATTGCCCCAGGTGGCGTTGGCGACGCGCCAGTTTTCCCGCTCCATTTCCAACTCCTTCTCCACGTTGCGTTTCACCATCCACGCGAAGAGCAGCACCACCGCGAGCAGGATCGCCGTCGTGGCATAGAACCACACCAGCTTGCGCCGCAGAGAGCGGCCGATGTCCTTGAGTCGAGTGACGAGGCCACGCTCCTTGAATATTTTCTCCGTGAAGACATCGCGGAGATACACGGACTTGTCGCGGTTGAAGATGCCGCCGCCGGGCAGGGTCTCGATGCTCATGCCGAGCGCTGAAGCAAGTTGCTCGTCGAGCGCCGCGCCTTCGTTCATGGCGGAGGTGAAATAGATGCCCCTGAAGAATGGCGGGAGCGTTGCCCAGGTGCCGGTCTGGAAAATAATTTCCAGGTAGCGCTGAAGCCTCGGCTGGAGAGAACGGATCGTCTCGGGGAAACCGAAAAGACTGTCCACTTCGTCCACACGGCGAATCCCCGCCTGACGCGGAATGGGATCCGCGAGGAGTGCCAGTCGCCGTGCCTCAAGCCGCTCGGCGATCGTCTCCAGCGCTCCGGCGATGTAGGCAGGATCGAATGGAGTATCGAGGTCTGAGGGATTGGACCAGCCGAGCATCTCGCGATCAAAGGTCTGCTGGCCTGGTGCATCGGAAAACTCCCGGAACCCCGGCAGGCGGTCGCTCTTCGTCACCATCAGGTAGATGGGGAACCTGACATCGAGCGCCTTCTGGATGATGGTGAACTGCTGCGCGATGCGCTTCGCCTTTTCCTCCAGCTTCGCCGGATTGTCCGCGAGCAGACTGTCCACAGGAATGGCGAGAATGATGCCGTTCACCGGGCAGTCGGCGCGGTAGCTGCGCAGGAGTTTGAGGAATTCCTCAAAGCGCTGCGTGGCCTCCGGATTCATCAACATCGCGCCGGCAGTGTCGAGCAGGACAGCCTGGTTCGTGAACCACCAGTCCATGCTGTAGGTGCCGCCGGTGCCCTGGAGCATGTCCTGGAGCGTCTCGGGGAAGCGAAGATCACTGTGGCGAATGGCCTCGGTCTTGCCGCTTCCTGGCTCGCCAACCATGACATACCAGGGCAGCGAGTAGAAGTCCTTCCCGTAATCCTTGAAGGCATCAATGCCCTTCTGGAACTGCTTCCTCAGATTGTCGAGCCGCGCGATTTCCGCGGGATCACCGCCGGCGTTTCCTCCCGTGGCGCTGCCTTTCACCGCTTCTTCGAATGACTCGGCATTCACCGCCTTCTTCTTCTCGCGCTTCCCCCTGATTCCGGCGAGCAGCAGCCCGATGACGGTCATCGTGCCAATGGCGATGTACATCCATTTGGAGCCCGAGCCGCCGCCCATGGCATCCCCGAAATAATACGCGAGGCCAGTGATGGAGCCAGCCACCACGAGGGAATAAATCATCGTCAGGGGTCCGGGGAGTGCGTACCACAACCACGAGGTGGCGTGACCTTTGTGAAAGGTCTCCATGTGGGGGCGACTGATGCTGGGCTTGGTAAAGCGGGCCATGATCGGAAATTACTTGGATGCGGGACGCACGCCCTGATGGGATTCGTAGATCTGGCGCAGCGCCGGATCTTCGTTGGCGAGGATTTGCCGGGCGAGATAGCAGAACAGGGGAATGCCCGCGAGCAGCAGGCAGAGGATGCCCGCAAGGAGGAGTGCTTTTCTCAACTCCGGGGGACGCACAAAGTTGCGCAGATCGGTGTGCTCGTAGGCTTGGGGCACAAGGCGAGGCACCGCATCGTCCACGAGATAGTGGCGGATGGCCGGCTCCAGGGCCTTCATATACTGACGAAGGCGGTCGGGTTGGTTGAAGTAGAAGCCTTCAAAACCAAGCCCGAGGCAGGTGTAATAGACGAGCAGTTGTTCCGACAGCGCCTCCGACGGCGGCTTGCGAATCGCTTCGTCGAGGTAGTCGAAAAACGCCTCGTCACCCGCGAGTCCATCCTTCACATAGCCGAGACGGTTTTCGTGCCAGCGGCTGGCGAAACTGTAGCGGCCCTGCGCGAAGAGGTCGTCAATGAAGTAGGTGACCGGTGCCCGCAGTGCACGGTGGTAGTCGCGGAGGATGGGGTCGTCTTCCGCCTTCGCGTCGGCATCACCGAGAAGTCCGAGGACTTCGCCGCGGACCTGGCCGAAGGACAGCGGCACGCCGTTCCTGACAAGGCGGTTCACCTTGCAGACGTAGAGCAGCAGGGGCTCGTAGAGGCGAAGGGCAGTCATGGTTTTCAGGCGAGCGGAGTGGGCACTGTGGCGTAGAGCACGAACTGGAATTTGCCCCGGTCGGGTGATTCAAAGTGGATGATGGCCTGGGGTTCTTTGACGAACTGCTCCCAGATGCGCCGGCTGGCATCGAGGTTGACGCGATAGTAATACGTCCGCGCCTTAACGGGCAGCTCGAATGGCGGATGGCGCTCCTCCTTGAGCGAAAGGCCGCGAATGGCCCGCGGGCCGAAACTGGCCGGCATGAGTTTGAAGTGATCGCTGTCCTCCACCAGGCGAACAAGCTGCGCGGGATCCGTGGGTGTTTCGACGGAGAGGTAATAGCCGGTCGCTTCGTTGAAGAAGTCCGCGGAGATGTCGCCGCTGAAATAGCCGTCGGCGAAGCGGAACTCGACCTTCCGGTAGCGGGGCTTGACCACGCCGCCGAGGTAACTGCGAATCTTGGTGTCCAGTTCCTGGAACGGAGGCATGGGATTGTCGTGATCGTAGGCCGAACAGGTCCATTCGGCGCGTGAGGGATAGAGTGATTCCAACTCGTTGAGCAGCGAACGCAGTTCCAAATAGACCTCGAACGGCGGCACCCGGCCCTCAGCGCTGTCAATGAGGCTGATGAGTTGGCCCGTCGAGCGGTGCAGGCAGCGAAGCCGCGCGAGCTGTTCAAACTGCATCCCCTGGAGGCTGCGGAGATCGAGTGGCGTATTGGCGAGGTGCGCGGCGAGCTGATCGCGCGTAGCCGCGACCTGGCTGGTGAGGTCGCGCACGAGTTGCATGAGCGGCGGCGCGCCGCGCATGAGCACGGTGGGCGGCACATAGCGCGGGTTCATCCGCGGCAGGCCGGCCGCGCCATCGGACACCTGCCGCATCACGCGCAGCAGCGGGATGTATTCGCAGTCGGAAAAATCCTCGTCTTCAAACATCAGCATTCCGTTGAGCCGGCGCACCTGCATCGGCTGCTTGTTTCGGCCCGTGTTCTCATCACAGACCTCAGTCTCGGCGACCTGATAAATGATCTTCTGCCGCTGCCCCGGCGTGGCCGCACCGAACTCGATAGTGTTGGGCCGTTCATCGAGCCACACGGGCACCGCGAGGTAGATCATGAAGTCCTCACCACGCTCGCGAAACGCCGCCTTGATGTCCAGGCTTGGCAGTTCCGCATCCTCGGGATAACGAAAGATCCCACCGCCCGGCAGCGCGACGTGGAGCCGGTCGAAACGGATGCGGTGATCCTCCAGATCATCCACGGCGAGCCGCGCTTCGATGACGCCGTAAGGATACGTCATCGAAAAGCGGCGCTCGCCAAAGATGGCTTTATACGTGCCGCGTTGCAGCGTCTGGAGGTGCTGCGGCTGGAGAAAGAGGCCTTCGTGCCAGTGGATCATGGTAGGTGACGGGGATTATTGATGGATTTGGAGACTTACCACGACGGCTTGCTGCGGAAAAGTTCTTCGGCGGCGTGCGCGATGGCATCGCGGAGGAGTTGCTCAAGCGCGGCGGGGGTGAGGTCGTTGCTGAGCTGTTCGTAGCGGGCCCATGCGGCTTCGGAGGCGCTGCCGCGGAGCTTGGCGTTTCGGGCATCGCGCATGATGGTTTCCGGAGCCTGGGTGTGGCTGAGCTGGCTGGCGAAGTTCCTGCCGCCGGCACCGATGGCGCTGACGATGGCGACCATGAGCCGGACTCCGGATTCATGGGTGGAAAGCTGGCGGTCGAGATTCTCACGATCCACGCCGGTGAGGAATTCCCTCGCGGCCTGGACGAGAACGCTGCGACCGGCGGGCGACTGAACGCGTGAGGCCGGCGCGAGCTTTTTCCAGATGGGCCAGATAGTGGAAACGAGCCGGTCCATTTGCTCGGTGTGCTGGAGCAGCACATCCATGAGGCTGAAGATCCAGTAGAGATCTATGGGGCGGACGGAGTCCACATCGTCAATTTCGAGCCGGGCTTTGAGCACTTCAATTTTCAGCACTGCCATTTGTTCACGGGCCTGGTCCATGCCGACGAGACCGCCGGCGATGCGCGAGGGGCGTTCGACCTGTTTCTTGATGATGCCGGCGGACGAAAGTGTGGCTTCGATCCTGGACTTCTGCTCGCCGTCGAGCTTGCCCCAGGCATCAGCGAGTTGTGCCGCGAGATCTTCCGGTGAAGACGGCGGCAGCATGAAAGGCATGCCCATCGTCATCGCAGGATCCATCCCTGGAAGATCGGACGGCGCGCGTTCAAGGCCGGGGAATCTGGCGAGCAATTCGCGCAGAGCTTCGCGCCGCCCGTTGGCGGGAAGTTCGGCAGCAAGGTGCTCCATCTCGCCCGCGAGGTGGGCCTGCTGCGCGGCGGGCGCGAGGTCGGCGGTGCTGGCCTGTGCCCAGCGCAGGCGCTGCGCCGTGCGTTCG
>JANOZA010000447.1:0-6447 GCA_031429155.1 Verrucomicrobiota bacterium
TGTAACTGGCGGCGGATGAGCCATACCAGGCGTTGAAGTTCAACGTCAGGCGGTCGTTGATGGCATAGTTCAAGTCCAGCGCAGCGGTGATGAGATCTTCGGCGCGGCCATCGGTGCCGGTGCCGAAAACTTCGACGCCACGGTAGATGTAGTCCGTGTCGTAGCCGAGGGTGACGCTGCCGGACCACAGGGATGTCGGTGCGGACATAGGAGCCGCTGCGGGAGCGGGAGTGACGCCGGCCTGAGCCGTGAGGGCGCTGCACGCTGCCAGGAGCGTCAGGCTTTTGATGATGATACGGTTGGTCATGTTGCTTGTAGGTTGATGTTCCAGGATTGTTAAGTTTCCCGGACAGCTCCCATAAAAGCAGCACTCATGCCGTTCCGCACCTTGTTTTTTCAGTTTTTTTCCCCGGAAGCACGGTGGGTGGGGGCACGGAAAGACGGGGGAGATTTGGCTTTGCAGAGTGCCGTGCCAGTTCCAATGAGCCACTCCCTGTACAACCCGTTAATTCCTTCCCATGAACAAAAACACCAAAGCCACCGATTCACAGCACACGTCCAGCCGCCGCAAATTTATAGGCGGTGCCGCCCTTGCGGCTGCCGCCGTCAATCTCCCCATCGAAGCCTGCGCACAGGTCGCCGGCAGCGATGAACTTAAACTCGCCATCGTCGGGTGCGGAGGGCGCGGGGGCGGAGCCATCAGCCAAGCCCTCACCGCCGGCGGCACCCGTCTCGTCGCCATGGCCGACGCCTATGAGTCCCGCCTTGAGCCCCTGCTTTCCTCCATGCAGGCCAAGTTCAAAGAGCGCGTGGATGTCCCCGAAAACCGCCGCTATATCGGCATGGATTCCTACAAGGAGGCCTTGCAGCACGCAGACGCCGTCATCCTCACCACGCCTCCTGGATTTCGCCCCATGATGTTTAAAGCCGCCATCGAGGCGGGCAAGAATGTCTTCATGGAAAAGCCCGTTGGTGTCGATTCTCCCGGCATCCGCACCGTCATGGAGTATGCGAAAAAGGCCGACGAGAAGGGTCTCAAAGTCGTCGTCGGACTCCAGCGCCGTTACCAGGATTCCTACCTCGCCGCCTACGACAAGGTGAAGAAGGAAGGGCTCATCGGCAACATCGTCGCTGCCCAGGTCTATTGGAATGGCGGCGGCGTTTGGGAGCCCTTTGAGCGCAACGCCAAAATGTCCGAGATGGAATACCAGGTGAAGAATTGGTACTACTACACCTGGCTGAGCGGTGACCACATCGCAGAGCAGCACATTCACAACATTGACGTCATCAACTGGTTCATGGACAACAAGCACCCGGTCGCCGCTCAGGGCATGGGCGGACGCGAAGTACGCAAGGACAAGAAATATGGCCAGATCTTCGATCACCACTACGTCGAGTATGTCTATGACAACGGCGTCATCATGAACAGCCAGTGCCGCCACCAGAAAAACTGCTGGAGCAGCGTCTCGGAAATCATCGTCGGTGACAAAGGCACGCTTTATCTCGGCGGCAATCCCACGATCAAGGACCGGGCGGGCAAGGTCATCTGGCAGCATCGCGGCAAAGACGACCCTGATCCCTATCAGACCGAACACGACCGTCTCTATAAGGCCATCCGTGAGAAGACCCCGCTCAACAATGCCTACTACGGCGCGGAAAGTACATTCACCTCCATTCTCGGACGCTATGCCACCTACGGCGGCAAGATGGTGAAATGGGATGAGGCTCTCGCCTGGAACAACTCCGAAATGCCCGCCAAGCTCGGCTTTGACCAGCCTTCGCTCGTCCAGCCAAATGCGGATGGCGTCTATAAAGTTCCCGTTCCCGGCGAATTCGACCCGTCCAAGCCACTCGGCTAATCAAATGCCCCTCAATGGCGCGCCCGGAGTCCGCTCCGGGCGCGCTTTTTTGTGCCGGCGTTGAATTGAGCCAACGAAAAAGCGGCATCCGTTGCCGGATGCCGCCTTGGGTTTTCGGGGGGGGATTCCTCGGAGAGGAAAAGGGTCTTAGCGCTTGCTGAACTGGTAGCGCTTGCGGGCACCAGGCTGGCCATACTTCTTCCGCTCACGGGCGCGCGCGTCACGGGTCAGGTGGCGGCCATCCTTGAGCAGGGCGCGGTAGGTTGCGTCCACCTGGAGCAGCGCGCGGGCAATGGCGAGGCGGGAAGCGCCGGCCTGTCCGTTGAGTCCGCCGCCGGTGGCGTGGATGGCGATATCGAACTTCGTGGTATTGCCAGTCGCCTGGAGCGGGGCCAACACGGAATTGCGCATGGATACCGTGGTGAAGTAGTCTTCGAACTCGCGGTCGTTGACGGTGATGTGGCCTTCGCCTTCGGTGAGGCGGGCGCGGGCGATCGCGGTTTTGCGGCGACCGGTGGCGGCGATTTCAGTTTCAGCCATGAGATTTGGAAGAGTGGGGGATGGAGATTAAAAAGTGTGAACGGTAGGCATTTGCGCCTCCTGCTGGTGCTTCTCGCCCCGATAGACACGGAGTTTGGTGAGAATCTTCCGGCCAAGCGTGTTGTGCGGGATCATGCCGCGAACGGCGAGCAGAACGAGCTGCTCCGGGCGGCGGGCGCGGATGTGGCGGGGAGCCTCGCTGTGGTGGCCGCCGACGTAGCCGCTGAAACGGTGGTGGATCTTGTCCGTCTCCTTCTTACCCGTCAGGACGACTTTCTCCGCGTTGATCACCACGACATGGTCGCCGTTATCAATGTGGGGGGTGTAGGTGACTTTGCCTTTCCCGCGGAGGAGATTGGCAGCTTCGACGGCGACGTCACCGAGGACGCGGTTATTGGCATCGATGAGATACCACTTGCGTTTAATGTCTACAGCTTTGGCTGAGATCGTTTTCATAGTTCGCTGAAAATCAGGGATGTCTGGAATGAGCCGGGGGGCGGGGGCGCGGAGAGTAGGTTCCCTTTTCGTGGTGTCAAATGGCATTTTCAAACATCTGATTCGATGCTGAAAGGGCGGTCAGTGCACCTCCTTCGCCGAGTCGGTAAACTGCGGCAGACTGATGATCTTGCTGAGAATCGTATGGAACGCCACCGCCGGGTGCTGCGTGGCATCAATGTCGGTGATCTTCTCCTTCGGGTAGTATTCGAGCATCGGTTTGCTCTCCTCCTCGTAGGTGCGGATGCGCTGGGCGATGGTTTCGTCCTTCGCATCATCCCAGCGGTTGTCCTTGAGCGCCCGCTTTCTCAGCCGGCGGGTCAATTCCTCGCGGTTCGGGCAGGAAAGGTGGAAGACGTGCAGCACCTCTATATACCGCTCCATGATGACCGCCTGCTCCACATTCCGCGGGATCCCGTCGAGGATGAGAAAGTCAATGTCAGGCTTGAAGAGGTGACTCTCCGCCTTGCTGTCTATGTTCGCCTTCCAGAGCTGCACGGTCAGTTCATCCGGCACCAGTTCGCCGCGGCTGGAGTAATGAACGAACTGCTGCCCCAGCGGCGTGCGGGTATCCAGCGCCCGAAAGACATCGCCGCACGCGCAATGGATGAAGCGGGGAATGCGACCGAGGATGGCTCCCTGAGTGCCTTTCCCGCTGCCGGGTGCGCCAAACATCAGGAAAGTCTTGTAGCGGAGGGATTTCTCGTTGCTCATAGGGAGTGGAAGGGGGGAAATGGGGCGCGAGGGTGGGACGTGCCTCCACTGTTGGAAACCGCAAAAACCTCCTTTTCCACTTCCCCTCCCCGCGCTCCCCTCCCCTCTCCCCGCTCTCTGATTCCCATGCCCCGCCAACTCGTTATCGCCACTCACAACGCCCACAAGACGCAGGAATTCCGCGCCCTTCTCGGTGACGGCTGGCTCGTGGAAGACCTCAGCGCTCACCCGCTATTGACTGCCCCCGAAGAAAACGGTCTCACCTTTGAAGAGAATGCCACTATCAAAGCCCTCGCCGCCTCCCGCGTGCTGGGTCCGGACGTATTCGTCGTCGCCGACGACTCCGGTCTGGAAGTGGACGCCCTCGACGGACGCCCCGGCATCTACTCCGCCCGCTATGCCGGCCCCGGCGCGGGCGACGGCGGCAATCTTGGCAAAGTCTTCAACGAACTCTCCGGCGTCCGAGGCAAAGCCCGCAGCGCCCGCTTCCGCTGCGTGCTCGTCCTCGCCCGCGGCGGCGAAAAACTCACCGCCTGCCACGGTTCCGTCGAGGGCATCATGGCCAACGAGCCCAAAGGTGCCGGCGGCTTCGGCTACGACCCCGCCTTCATCCCTGACGGCCATTGCGAAACATTCGGTCAACTCCCCGCAGAAACCAAAAACGCCCTCAGCCACCGCGCCCGGGCGCTGGCGCTGCTCCTGGAACACCTCTCTACCGTGGTTCCTGCCTGAATTGAACGAAGAGTCATTAGGCTGCGTCTTTGCAAAAGGTAACCGGGCTTTATCAGGCCAACGGCCTGAACCATACCAGCCCGGGGCACCGCCCCGGGTCCGCCGAGCCACCATCCGACAGGGCTGAAAGTCCGTTCCCTACGGCATGACCATTTAATGGGGCGGGCTTTCAGCCTGCGGTGGAAGCAGCCCCGCAGCCTGGAAGGACGCGAGCCGCACAGTCTGGAAGACTGCGCCACGGGCTGAGAGTGACCTCCGGCGTTGCCACCTGAATAGTTGCGAACGACTTGCCAAATCCGGCGTTCGGCATCCATCACCCCGGGACCGTGAGGATACTGGCTGCGCCGCAGGGCTACGGGATGGCGGTGCGGTAGTAGGCTTTGCCTGCGGGCGGGCTGGTGTCGGTGGCGGGGAGGGTGCCGTCGGGGGCGGCGGCTTGGGTTTTCAGGGTGGTCCAGGTGGCAAGGTCCTGGCTGCGCTGGATTCGATAGATTTGCGAGGGGATGCCGTGGAAGAGCATGGCCACCTGGCCGCCGGGGAGCAGGGTGATTTGGGCCTGAGTACCGGCGGGGCCGGAGCCGGAGGTGACGCTCACGGTGACGGTACCGGTGGTGCTGCCGCCCTGACCGTCGGTGATGGTCAGGGTAAAGATGTCGAGGCCGGTGAAGCCGGCGGGGGGCGCGTAAGTGACGCTGCTGGCGTCCATGCTCACGGTGCCGCCCTAGGCGCTGCCCGCGGAGACGGGGCTGATGGCGAGAATGCCGCCATCGGGGTCGGCGGCGAGGGCGTGGAGGGCGGCTCTGCTGATGGTGGCCGCGGTGTTCTTCGGCGTGGTGACAGTGTAGCCGGAGAACGTGGGCGGGCGATTCACGGTGATGGTCTTCGTTCCTGAAGCCGCGTGGGCGCCGTCTTCGTCAGTTAGGGAAACGGTGATAGGTCGGCTGCCCCACGTGGAGTAGGTGTGCGTCCTGCTCAGGCCGGTGGGATTGCCGCTGAAGGGCTCGGTGATGCCGTCGCCCCAGTTGATGCTGTAGGCGGTCACAGTGTCGGTGCCGGGATCGGTGACGGTGCCGAAATTCAGCGTGTAGGCGGCACCGAGGTCCACGGTGCTGTTTCCGGTCAGTGCGATGGTCGGCGCGATGTTCGTCACGATGAAGGAGAAAGTGGCCGTGCCCACCAGCGCAGGCGAACCGTTGTCGGTGGCAGTAATGGTCACGGTGGTCGGGGCATCCGGGCCGTCGGCAGGCGTATGGGTCCAAATCCATGTGCCTGCACCGTTATCCGGCGTGACGGTGCCGAGGCTGGCCGTGAGCGTGACTGTGGCGTTGCCATTGGCATCAGAAAAGGTGCCCGACTGCGTCACCGCTGAACTCTCCGCCCCGGTCGCCGCCGCCGAAAGCCTGAAGATCGTCCCAAGGTTGCCCGTGCCGCCCGTGCCGCCTTGAGATGTCATCCCGTAGAAGCTCCCTTCGCTGGCTTGCACAAGGCTGCTGCGGGGAGATCTCCCGGGGTTGGCTCCGCTCGACCCGGTGAAATTTACCAGCGTCGTGCGCACCCCGGCGCTCGTCATCTCAAAGACCGTCCCAAGGTCGCCCGTGCCGCCAAACAGGGTCATCCCGTAAAAGCTCCCGTCGGTGCCCTGCAGCAGACTGCCGTAGGGAGATCTCCCGGGGTTGGCTCCACTTGTTCCGGTGAATTCCACCAGGGTCGTGCGCACCCCGGCGCTCGTCAGCTTGAAGACCGTCCCAAGGTCGCCCGCACCGCCTCCATAGGTCATCCCGTAGAAGTTCCCGTCGCTGCCTTGCACCAGGCTGCCGTAGGGACTCGCTCCCGAGTTGGCTCCGCTCGTCCCGGTGAAGTTCACCAGCGTCGTGCGCACCCCGGCGCTGGTCATCTTGAAGACCGTCCCAAAGTCCCACGTGCCGCCTCGCGGAGTCATCCCGTAGAAGTTCCCGTCGCTGCCTTGACCAGACCGCCCTGAGGATATCTTCCCAAGTTAGCTCCGTTTGTCCCGGTGAAATTCACCAGCGTCGTGCGCACTCCGGCGCTTGTCATCCTGAAGACCGTCCCATCGTCGCCCGTGCCGCCTCTAGAGGTCATTCCGTAG
>JANOZA010000448.1:0-1560 GCA_031429155.1 Verrucomicrobiota bacterium
CATCTCCGGCACCGTCGCACTCGATTCCATCCACACCCCCACCGAGGTCCACAACGAACTGCTCGGCGGCAGCGCATCCTATGCTTCCCTCGCTGCGGCTCTGGATGCCCCGGTGCATGTGTGCTCCATCGTGGGCCGCGACTTTCCGGCAGAACACAGCGCGCTCCTCACCGGGCACGGCATTGACATTGCCAACATCGAATTCGCCGAAGGCCGCACCTTCCGCTGGACCGGACGCTACCACGAAAACATGAATCACCGCGAGACGCTCGATGTCTCCATTGATGTGCTGGAGAAATTCGCGCCGCAACTCACGGCGGAAGCCGCAGCGGCGAAGATCGTCCTGCTGGCGAACATGAGCCCGGACAACCAACTGGCCGTGCTCAATCAGGTGACCGGCAAACCGTTCGTCATCGCAGACAGCATGGACCTCTGGATCAACATCGCGCGCGCCGGGCTGCTTGAAGTCATACAGCGCGTGGACCTTTTCGTGATCAACGAAGACGAGGCCAAAATGTTCACTGAGAGCAACAGCCTCGTCACTGCAGGCTGGAAACTGCTGGCTATGGGGCCGCGTCATGTCGTCGTGAAGAAAGGCGAGCACGGCGCCCTGCTCTTCGGGCCGGACAATGCCTTCTTCGCCACGCCGGCCTATCCGCTCACCAACGTGGCCGATCCCACGGGCGCCGGAGACTCCTTCGCAGGCGGACTTGCCGGCTCTCTCGCGTCCTCCGGAAAGTCCACGCCTGACTTCTCCGACCTCGCGCGCGGCGTGGTGCGCGGCAGCGTTCTGGCCTCGTTCACCTGCGAGGCCTTTGGTGTGAAACGCCTCGCCGCCGTGACTCAGGAAGAGTCCGCCGCCCGCATGGCGGAATTCCGCCGCTGCACTTCCTGGTAATCCGATGAGCGCACGCAGCCGGTTGCAGGATCCCCTAGCCGAGACGCCTTTCTGGCGGACGCGCGGCTTCGCGTCCGGCATGATCGCCCTCGCCGTCATGGTGGCAGCAGCCGGCACCGTCTGGCTGGTGAAGGTCAATCAGCGCCAGCAGTTGCAGTGGAGACTCGACGAAGACCCTCAGCTTTCCAAACTCAAGCAAAGCCTCACAAAGCAAATCGCTGCAGCCAAAGAAGGCCAGCCCCGCGCGCCCGTCGCACTGTGGCTGGGCAAGGTGAAAGAGTTCGCCATCAGCCAGCAAACAAACAGCAACGCCGCCGTTTCCCTGCTCAAGCTGGAAGAAGCCGCGCTCCTCGCCGGTACGAAGGCCAAAGGCGACGGGACCGACACCCTCTCCATCAGCGGCAAACAATACACCTTCGGAGGTCCTCAGCCCCGCCCCGGCGACACCTGGATGGTCGCTGTCTGGCGCGACAGTGACGGCAACAACGTCATCCACACCGCCGTCAGGGCTATCGTGAGCGGGTCGGCGGCGAAATGAACCGGTCACCGTCGTCCGGCACCTGACGATTGGACGTCCGGCGGCCATAGACCTCGACCTCGATCCACTGGTTGGTGTCGTCACGGCTTCGCCCGTTGCTGTAGAGACGGACGTAGCGCCCGGT
>JANOZA010000449.1:0-15975 GCA_031429155.1 Verrucomicrobiota bacterium
GCCCGGTCACCAGGCGCTCCGGTCTGACCTTCGGCGTCCGGCGAATATGCCGCGAGGCTGAGGATGTTGCCGGTGTGGCCCACGCGGGTGTCCGTGGCGACGGCGGGGTTGGAGGCGTCATTGAACTCCCACCACGCGAGCAGGGTGGGGACGCCGCTGAGAATCGGCGTGCTGAGAGAGTTCACAGGGTTCGAGCCGTAGAGCACCTCAATGCCATCGTTGGAGAGGTCGCTGTCGTAGTCGGTGGTATGGGGGTTGGTGCCGGTGCTGGCGGCGTTGAGGTAGGCGCCCGAGTTTGTCTCCACGCCGTCCTTCAGGCCGTCGCCGTCCGTATCGGGATTGAGCGGGTTGGTGCCGCGGTCGCTGAGACTGGCCCACATGCCGGTGTTAGTTTCCACACCGTCGAGAGCGCCGTCTGCATCAGAGTCCGGGACCAGCGGATTCGTGCCGCGGGCCAGTTCGTCCGCGTTCGAGAGTCCGTCCAGGTCGTTGTCCACAAGTGCTGCGGTCAGCGTCGTCGTGTTCGTGGCCACGCGCACTTCCCACATGTCCGGCAGGCTATCGCCGTCGTTGTCGGTCAGGGTAGTGGCCAGCGTCAGCGGAGAGGCTCCGGCCGCGAGCGCCACTGCGTCCGCAGCCGTAAGGGCGTGGGAATAGACGGCGAAGTCATCCATTACTCCGTTCACTGCCTCAGTGAGCAGCGAGGCATTGCCGATGTAGAGTTCGGTGAAGGCGACTGCGATTGGTGCAGTATTATTGCCCGTGGCGAGCAGAATTCCGTCACGATAAATTTCCTTCGTCGCGCCATTTTTCACCAGCGTCATATGCCTCCATGTGCCCAACCAGGTCGCGCCGGGATTGAAAGCCGTGCGCATGGTGGCGCCGCAGCAGCCACCGGTGTCGAAGTAGATGCCGTTGTCGCTCCACGGGCTGTGTGCCTGGAAACCGCGCGCGCCTGCGGTGGATGGAGCCACGAAAGACAACGATGTGGACTGCTTCACCGTGGCGTGGCGGATCCAGTAGCTCACGCTCATCACGTCTCCCGCTGCCACGCCGGTGAAATAACTGGCGTCCGCCAGGTGCAGGCGCTGCTGGCCGGTGCCGAAGGTCATCGCCCGGTCGCCCGCGACGCCTGAGTAACCTCCGGCATCTGCACTGGCTGCGGCCCCGCCCAGGACGCGCGGCGCGAGACCGGCCCGGAGGTCCACCGAGACCCCGTAGGGTGTGGTGCCGTTAAAATCCCAGTAGGCGGCGAGGTCGGCGCGGACGGTGGAGGCCGTGCTGAGAGCCAGGGAGGCGAAGGCCAGCGGGCGAATCGAAGCCGCCCGGCGCATGAGGTGTGGTGTCTTCATATAAGTGGTGGGTAATTGCAGCGCGAGAATCTGCAATCTTCCCCGGCGTGGCAAGATTTGTTTTCCACAATAATTGTCACCCGGCTGGCCCCGCCCCTTGCCCGGCGCGGCATCCGGGGTTTCCTCGCGGGGATGCATCCTGTTCCTGAAATCCTCGGCCTCATCGCCGGCAATGGCGCCTACCCTGGCACTATGGCCGCAGCGGCGCGGCGTGCCGGCGTGGCGCGGCTGGCGGCGGCGGCGTTTGAAAATGAGACGCGGCCGGAACTGGCGGGCGTGGTGGATGAGATCGAGTGGATGCGCGTGGGCCAGCTTGGAAAGATGAGCAAGTTCTTCCGTCGCTGCGGCGTGACGCAGGCGGTCATGGTCGGCCAGATCGCGCCGAAGAATCTCTTCGATCTCCGTCCGGACATGCGCACGCTCGTCATGCTGGCCCGGCTCAAGGAACGGAATGCCGAGAGCCTCTTTGGCGGAGTGGCGCGGGAGTTGGAGAAAGACGGTATCACCCTGCTGCCGGCCACGGTTTTCCTCGACGACGACATGGCGCGCGCCGGTCACATCGCCGGCCCCGTGCGCAAGCCGAAGGAGATGGCCGACATCGCCTTCGGTCTGAAGATCGCCCGCGAAACCAGCCGCCTCGACATCGGCCAGACCGTCGTCGTTCGCCGCGGCACCGTCCTGGCCGTGGAGGCCTTCGAGGGCACGAACGAGTGCATCAAACGCGGCGGCGCGCTCGGCAAAGGCATGGCCACGGTGGTGAAAGTCAGCAAGCCCGGGCAGGACATGCGCTTCGACGTCCCCGTCGTCGGCCCGGCGACCATCGAAACCGCCGCCGCCGCCGGCGTGCGGATCATCGCCGTGGAATCAGGCAAAACGCTCCTTCTGGAAAAAGCGGACGTGCTGCGACTCTGCGATGAGCGCTGCGTGACGCTGGCGGGAGTGGAATAACGGCAAGGCTCGCAGGGGTGCCCGGTAACCCGCAAATAAGGGGGTTGGACCGGCACCCCCTCTGGTGGAGACCGCCGCCCCCTGAGGGGGAGACCGCCGCCCCCTGAGGGGTAGGCCGACCATCCTCAAGGGATTCCCCGCCGACACTTTTGCGGTTCCTTCTTTATTCACCAACTGCCAGGCGCTGCCGGTTGACCCCGTCGAACCGGGGGGCGGGCGGGGGCGCGTCGGGGGGCACGGGTCAGATTGCCGGACGGGATTCTTCGAGGGAGCGGATGCGCTTTTCGAGGTCGCGGCGATTGATGAGGTCTATCACCTCCAGGCGGTCGGGGTGGAGCCGGAACAGAAGGCGGTATTCGCTTCCGATGCGAAGGCGGTGAACGGAGGGGATGGCCTTGAGGCGGACGACGCCGTGGAAGACGGAGGGTTCACCGGCGGCAAGACGACCGATGGCGAGGAGGGTGTTGCGGGCCGCAGTGTGCGGGAGGGCGTGGAGGGTGTCGGCAAAGCGGGTGGGGATGGCCATGACGCGGGGCGGCTGGTTGCCGGGGACTTCTCCCGGGAGGAACAGGTTTTCCTCTGCGGCGTCGCGAGCGTCGTCGTCAGGGGTGGCGGGTGCGGCGGGGGAGTGGCTGCGGGCCTTTTCGAGTGCTTCGTGTGCGTTCTGGAGGTCGCGGCGCAGGGCGGCGCGTTCATCATGGCGCTGATGGAGTTCGCTTTTGAGTTCGTTGATTTTCTGCTGCTGGTCGCGCAGGCGCTGGCCGTCGGAGGGTGGGGCGGGGGTGGCGGCGCGGGAGGATTTGGACTGGGCGTGGTGCTCGGCTTCCCGGCGGGCGACGTCGTGGTTTATCTTATCGAGGTGCGCCTTTAACTGGCGGACTTCGGCGGCTTTGGCGTCAAGGCGGCGGCGGACGGCGCGGACTTCGGCGGCGTCTTTGCCCTCATCGTGGATTTCTTCGGCGAAGCGTTTTTCGAGGATGTCGCTGAAGGGGTCGTCGGGGGAGAGATTGAGGCGGTCCCGGGCCTGGAGGATTTCGTCGAGGAGATGGGTGGCGTCTTTTTTGGGGACGAGGGGCAGGCAGGCCCGGGCCAGGAGAATGCCAAGGGCGGGACAGGGGCGGTAAAGGAGGCCGGTGATGAGTGACAGGTGGTCGTCGAGGCTGGTGGCTTCCACCATTTCGAGGGCGAGGCTGTCCAGTGTCCGCATGAAGGCGTCCGGATCATCCCTGACTCTGATAAGGCGCGCGCCGCGGTGGAGGGTGCGGGCGGCTTCGTCAGGATCTTCGCGCAGGGCGAGGAGTTGCTCAATGATGTCAGGGCGGCCTTTGCGCATGGCGATCCACACGGCGAGTTCCCACTGGCTGAGGAGTTCCGGGGGGCAGCCGTAATGGCGGAAGGCGGCGAGGATGAACTCGAAGGTGCCGGTTGCCGTGAGAGATTCCATGTAGTCCACCCGGACGGCTGGGGGGATTTTGGCCGGGTCCAGGCGTTCGACGTCAACCGCGGTGAGTTCTTCAAGGCGCTCCTTCGTGAGGTGGCGTTCGAGATCGTGGGCCAGTTCGGAGCGGGTGACGCCGCTGACGTCACTGGAGAATCGCAACCGCTCCTGATCGGCGGCCATGCAGCAGCGTTTGTACTTTTTCCCGCTGCCGCAGGGGCATGGCGCATTGCTGCCGATGCGGGGCACGGCGCGGCGCATGGTGCCGCCCTTGGCGATTTCCGGGGCTGGTTTTTCCGGCACCTGATCCAGAAGCGGTCCCCGGCTGGACTTCAATTGGTCCTCGAGCATCCGTTCGGTCTCGGGTATCATTTCCTCCAGCGGCCGGCCCAGTCCGCGCTGACGCAGGATGAGGTTGAGCCCGTTATCCTTCACGATGAGCTGCAGCATGGCCAGCCAGGCGAGGGACTTTTTGATGTCCAGCTTGTGTTGGCGGGCGAGGATGCGCGCCCTGGGAATCAGGGCCGGGGGCATCGCGCCACCCCGGTGTTCCTGACACCACGCCGCAACCGTATAGAGGACCGCAGCCTCAAGCCCGTGAGGCAAGGGTGATGCTTCGGCAGCAGCCAGGAGATGATCCGCCACCTCCCCCTCCATGTGCCACGCAGCGCAGCTCACAAGTTCGGGGCTTTGCAGGAGCCGGGTGCCACCCTTGAGATGGCGGGAGTCCACGCGGCGGCCGGAGGTCAGTGCGCCATAGATCATTCCCCGCAGGAGCACGTCTTCGCGTTGTTCGATGGCCTCCGCCAGCCAGCCGTCCAGTACGGTATCATCGGCAGGAAGCATCTCTCCAATGCGGCGGACCGAGTCCCGGCAGAAGCGGGATTGCTCTATGAATTGACGGGCTTCGGCGTTGATCACAGGCGGGAGGTTTTCCGCCGATATAGCAATGGTGCGCCGGGGGCCGCAAGGCGTCGTTTCCAATCAAGGGGCGGTTCACTCCGCCGCCGTGATTTTGACGACGGATGCCGGGCGGCCGGGGTTCAGTTCAAATTGATCGCCGGTCCGGCGCTTCATGAGCTTGGCTCCGAGTGGCGAAGAGGGTGTAATGACGATGATTTCGGTGCCGTCCAGTTCCACCTCGGTGCCGCCGGCGGCGGGGGCGATGAAGTAATGCAGGATTCCGTCGGCCCCGCTGAGGGAAACGAGCGCGCCTTCGCCGATGGGCTGGCCGGGCGCGAAGGTCTTTGCGGTGAGGGACTCGAAGGCGCTGAGAGCTTCCATTGTTTCCGCGACGCGAAAGGCCTGGCCCCGGGCGAGGTAGGAGGCTTCGAGATTCCGGGTGTCGTACTTGTTCTCGGCTTTGCTGTCCGGATCGGTCGCCGCGTCGGAAGTTGCCCGCGCGGCCTTGGTGCCGGCGGCGAGGGTGTCGCGGAGGTGCGCGGTGATTTTGCGGATGAGATCGCCTTTGTTCACGCGGCGTGTTGCGGCGGCACCGCACTGCCGGCAACCCGAAAGGCAAATCCCTCTGGCCAAAGCCCGCCGTTCAGCATAAGCCCAGGTCATGCACGTTATGACCAAACCAGCCTGCTTTCTCTTTGCGGCGGCGATCGCCCTTCTGCCCGCAGCCGCCAAAGCCCAGGATGCCGCGACTCCGGCCTCGATCACCCGCGGACCCTATCCGCAGGCGGCGACGGAGGATTCCATCCACATGGTGTGGCGCGTCCGGCAGGCGACCACGCCCGTTGTGCGCTACGGCACGTTGCAGAAGGACCTGGATCAGAAGACCGGTGAGAAAGCTGCGAAAGTCCGCTGTCTCGCCGCGGAGGCCGGGGCCACGGAAGGAGCGCCGCCACTGCATTCCGCACCGGCCGGCACGCGGCAGTGCGAGGTGGCAATCACCGGTCTCAAGCCGGACACGAAGTATTTCTACGCTATCTATGACGGCGAGCGGCGACTCACGGCGGATGACGGGAACTATTTCTTCCGCACGCTGCCGGTGCCGGGCAAGGAGCGCCCGCTGCTCATGTGGGTCGTGGGCGACAGCGGCACGGGAAACAAGGTGCAGGCCAAAGTCCACACGGCGCTGCGCAACTGGCTGGTGAAGGAAAACCGTCCTCTCGATCTCTACCTTCACGTCGGTGACATGGCCTATAGCAAAGGGCTCGACACGGAGTTCCAGGGTTACTTTTTCCAGATCTATCAGGACACGCTGCGCAATACGGTGTGCTGGCCGGCGATCGGCAATCACGAGGGAAAGACCTCCGTGAGTGCGAAGGGCATCGGGCCCTACTACGACTCCTATATCGTGCCGACAGCCGGTGAGTCCGGCGGTGTGCCGAGTGGCACGGAGCAGTATTATTCCTTCGACATCGGCAGGGCGCATTTCATTTCGCTGAACAGCTTCGATGCCCCTCGTGCCGCCGACGGCGCGATGGCTCAGTGGCTCAAGTCGGACCTGGATAAAACGAAGCAGGACTGGATCATCGCCTTCTTCCACCATCCTCCCTACACTAAAGGCTCGCACGACAGCGACGACCGAGTGAAGGACAAGGAACTCGTGGAGATGCGCGAGCTTATCCTGCCCATTCTGGAAGCCGGCGGCGTGGACCTCGTGCTCGCGGGTCATTCGCACGTTTACGAGCGGTCGTTCCTCATTGATGGTGCCTATAACACACCGACCACCGCAGAGAATTCGGTGCTCGACGACGGCGATGGGAATCCCAAAGGCGACGGCCCTTACAAAAAGAGCGCCGGCCTCACGCCCCACCAGGGCACCGTCTCCATCGTTGCCGGCCACGGTGGTGCGACCCTGGGCCGGAAGAAGAATCCCAGCCCGGTGATGCGCACCACGATTCTCGAATTCGGCTCGCTGCTGCTTGATCTCAAAGGAGACACCGTCACCGGCCACATGCTCAACAGCGAGGGCGTGATCCGCGACACCTTCCAACTCATCAAGCGCGGCAAAGTGGAACTCGCCCGCATTGCCAAACCAAAGCCACCAGGGCCGTTCATCGGCAGTATCCTGCAACTCCCAAAAATCCCCGGCATCGGACGCTCCACTCCTGACAAAGGCGCGGAAATGCCGGAGAAATTCACTGCTGTCATTCCCAAGGGAGCGGAGTGGCAATACCTCGGCGGCAAAGACCCGGGGGCGGGTTGGCCGACGTCGCTGGAAGGCGGATGGAAGCTGGGGAAGGCCGGGTTCGGCTACGAAGACGATGACGATGTCACCATGATTACCGACATGAAGGGGAAGTATAAATACCTCTGCATCCGCCGCACTTTCGAACTCACCGGCAAGGAAGACCTCACCAAACTCGGGCTCGCTATTTCTTTCGATGACGGATTCATATGCTACCTGAACGGCAAGGAGGTCGCGCGTGCGAATGTGAACAGCGGCTACCTCGGGACGGCCAAAGGCGTGGAGTCACATGAGACCAAAGGCTTCAAGTTCTTCCCGCTTCCGCAGGCGAAGGAGGTGCTCAAGGCAGGCAAGAACTTCATTGCCCTCGAAATTCACAATGATGATCTCGGCAGTTCCGACCTGACACTGGATCCTTACTTGATTCTCACGGGGGAAGAGCCGGCGGCGGGCGGCAAGCCGGCGAGTGACCCCAGCAGTGATGAGTAATTCCACTGTCTGGCTCAACGGGGCGCTGCTGCCACAGTCCGCCGCAGGACTGGATCCGTTGTCCCATGCGGTTCTCATGGGCGTGGGTGTCTATGACTCCGTGCTGGTGCGCGGTGGCAGGCCCGGGTTTCTGCAAAGACACCTGCGCCGGCTCGCGGACGGTGCCGCGCGGCTCTGTCTGCCGGCCCCGGATCCAGCGACACTCACGGAGGCAGTTGCCTCCCTCATCGCCGCGCACGGCCTGCGGGATTGTCGTCTGCGTATCACAGTGGGCGCAGGGCCGTCTGCTTCCGTGCAGCCAGCGGCGGACGGGAACTTCACGCTAATAACCCTTGCCCCGCTTTCGCCGGTAAATGCCAGCGCAGCGCTGACGGTCACGCCTTTCCGCCGCAACGAGCACAGCCCGCTCGCCGGCATCAAGTTCACCGCCAGCGCGGAAAATGTGCTCGCGCAGCGTGCCGCTCTCGCTGCGGGATTCGACGAAGCCCTCTTCCTCAACACTGCCGGCGCAGTTTGCGAGGGTGCCTTCTCCAATATCTTCCTCGTCTCCGGCGGGCGAGTCGTCACGCCTTCACTCGCCAGCGGCTGCCTGCCAGGAGTGACGCGCGAAGTCGTGCTCGAACTCTGCGCCTCTCAGGGTATTGCCGCAGAGGAAGCGATGATCACCGCGGCGGCGCTGCATGAGGCTGAGGAGTGTTTTGTCACCTCTTCCATTCGCGGCATCCAGCCCGTGCATCGTCTCGACGACCGCGCCTTCATTGCGCCGGGCAGCATCACCGAAGCGCTGGTCTCAGGGCTTAAGGCAGAGCAGGAAATCAGAGGCTGATGCGATCCCTGGCGACAACATCATCTTGCACTCATCGCCCTCGCCCCTACTCATTCCTTCACCATGAAACGACTCCTGCTGCTACCCTTCGTTCTGCTTCTGGCTCACTGCTCCACCAGCAATCCACCGGCTGGCCCGGGTGTCGCGCCAGCTCCCCCGGGTGCCGCACCTGTCAGTGGCCGGGGGCTGCCGGAGATTATCAATGTCTCTGCCTACGATCCCAAGGAGAGCCAGCGCGCCGGCCGCAGTTATTCGGAGCATGATGTCTCGGCGCTGCGCGCGAATGGCGCGAGCGGCCTCATCGCACGGGCCGGAAAGGGCGGGAATCTTGACACCAAGTGCGCGACGTTCCTCGCCTCCGCAGATCGCGCGGGACTGCTCCCTGGCGTTTACTACCGGCTGCAAAACCATGTGGATGCGGTGGTGCAGGCCGATCAGTTTGTGAATCGGGCGCAGTCCCTGGCGCGCGGACGCTCATGGAATGCGCCGTCGCTGCTGCTCTGCGGCGACTTCGATGCGCAGTCGCGGCTGAGCGATATTCTGCGTTTCGTTGACCGCGTCGAGTCGCGCACCGGCGTGGTGCCGGTGGCCTATTTGGAGAACAGCACCCATCTCAAACAATTCCTCGGCAACGCCGACGCCGGCACCAAAGCGAAGCTGCGCCGCATGCCGTATTGGCTGGCGCTTTACTCACATGAGAGCGGCGCGGGCCCCATCTTTCCAGCGCCGGGCAATCCACGCGGACTGCTCAACCAATACCGGGTATGGCCCGACTGGACTCTCTGGCAATACGGCGGCGTGGACTGGGAAGGTGGCCGCTCGCGTCCGAAGGTGTACAACCACGGGTCGTCGCGCTGGAGTCCGTATTTTGGAAACCTCGACCGGCCTGTGGAGCGGAATGTCTTCAACGGTTCCCATGCCGCACTGCTTTCCTTCTGGCAGCGTCACGGGCTGAGGCTGCAATAAATTTTGTATCACTCGCTATGATTCGGCTGCTGGCTTTCCTTGTTGTTGCCGTCCACCTCGCTGGAGCCGGGCTCAAAGATTTTCCGCAATACATCGCGACGGGCTCAGACTGGAAATCGGGCATTGCTGCGATGCCGGAAGCGGATCACGCGGCGTGGCAGGCTTATCTCGACAAGTCCGCCGCGCTTCAGCAACTGCAGCGCGATGCTTTGGCCGCAGAACTCAAGACCACGGGCCTGACGAAACCCCTGCCCGCGCCCGAAGGCGGTTCCTTCAAATGGGAGAAGGGAAAAGACGCCGCCGGAGCAGTGTCGGCCGATGTTCTTCTCACGTGGCAGCTTCCGTCCGGCGGCTGGTCCAAGGCCGTGGACTACCGCAAGGGGCCGCGTCAGGCAGGGATGCAGTGGACCTCGCAGACTGATCCCTGGCATTACGCGGCCACGCTCGACAACCGCAGCACTACGGACCAGCTCCGGATGCTTGCCGCCCTGCACCAGACGGCGCCGTCTGCACCGGTCGCGCAGTCCATTCAGCGCGGCGTCGCATGGCTGCTGGCTGCGCAATTTCCCAGTGGCGGCTGGCCGCAAGTGTTTCCGCTGGAGGGAGGCTACCACGACAACATCACCCTCAATGACGACGCCATGATGCACGCGATCGAAGTGCTGACACTTGTGAGGGAGAGCGCGGAAGGCTTCGACTGTGTGGACGCCGGGACGCGTGCCGCGAGCGGCAACGCGGTGGAGCGCGGCATTCGCTGCCTCATCGCCTGCCAGCAGAAGCGCGACGGCAAGCCCACTGCCTGGTGCGCGCAGCATGATCCCGTCACCCTCAAGCCCGCAGGAGGCCGCGCCTACGAACCGGCCTCGCTCTCCGGCGGTGAGAGTTGCGAAGTGGTCCGCTTTCTCATGACGCTGCCGCACCCCGATGCCGGTGTCGTTGCGGCCATCGAAGGTGCGCTCGTGTGGTTCGCCAGTGTGCAACTGCCAGGCGAGAAACCCGGCGATCCACCGCGATGGGCCCGCTTCTACGATCTCCAGACGCACACCCCTGTTTTTGGGGGCAAGAAGGATCACAAGATTTACACCGACTACGCCGCCATGCGCGCCAACAACCCCGGCGGCTACGATTACTTCACCACCAAACCCGCCGACCTCATCGGCAAATGGGCAGAGCGCTGGCGGAAGAAGCTGAAGTAACTGGCGGCGGGATTGGAGAATTTTCGGCAAACCAGTTCCCTTTTTCGAGGAACCGGGTGAGAATGTCCGCCGTCATGCAAAGTACCCGATTTATCCCATTGATCGCAGTCGCCGTCGTCTTCGGCGGCGGCGGTTATTTCCTCGGACGGCAGAGTGAGCCATCCAGTGTGGACATCCCGACTCCGGCAAAGCCTGTCGAACTGGTAAAAGCCCCTCCCGCGCCCGCACCTTCCGGCTCTCTACCCGCCAGTCTTGTCAGGCTGCTCGGCGACGAGGCCGTCACCTCCGCGAATGCCGCAGCGCTCACTTTTCGAGCGCTGGAGGAAGGCGACCCAGTGACCCGCATGGCGGCGACGATGATTCTCCTTGAGTCCATGACTGCGGAGAATGCCCTCGCCATCCGCCAGGCATTTCTGGATATCACGAAACAAACCGGGCGCCGGGCGGATGCCGAGTGGGCGCTCATGGTGCGGCGTTGCGGCACCATGCTCGGGGCGGAAGCGCTCAAGGTTTTTGCCGCAGACAAAAGCAATGTTGCGCTGGCTGTCGAAGGATTCGCATTCGCAAACCCGGACACTGCGCTCGCCGCCTGCAAGGCCGCCGGTCTCAAGGGTCCGCAGATCACCAATGCCTGGCTCACGGGTGTCTGCCGCAAGGATCCGAACAAGGCCCTCTCCCTGGCGCTCAGCGGCGAGTACGGCGACATCAACGGGACGGGGCTGTTCAATCAGGCCATCCAATCGGCGGGTGTGGATGGTGCCATCGAGGCCATGCAGCACGCTCTCGATGCGGATCCCGATAACGCTCCCTCAAGCGAGGCATTTCCCAAGCTTTTTGAGGGGCTGGCAGGTGCCCTGCAGCACAAGCACATCACCAACAACACCCCCGGTGAGATGCTCAAGTGGTTTGAAAAACAGAAGGGCCAACCTTATCTCACCGACAAACTACTGAGTAATGCGGCCTTCGAAACGCTGACTAAGGGCAGCCCGGTGGAGGCTATCGGCTGGATGGTGCGCATGAATGCCGACAATGAAGGTCCGCCCGTAGGCACCGCGCGGCTTTTCGACGCGGTGCATGCCGATCCGAAAATCCTCACTGGACTGGACGAGGCTTTTTTCTCGCGCCTGCTTCCGCTCATGGATAAGGAACCGCTCAAGCTACTGGCCCTGGCAGCCATGATTGAGGAGGAGAATCCCGCCCGGGGCAATCAAATCCGCGCCCTCATTCCTGCTGCGCCGGCGACGGTTCCTCCCGTCCCGTCACCGACGCCGGGTGGACAGTGAACGGTCAGCCTTTTTTGTCATAGACCCCGAAATCATTGAAGAAATACTTCTTCGCCAGACGGTACATCCAGTGCTTCTCCGGAATCTCCTCGCCGGGCCGGTGCTGACTGGTCCGGGGGACCATGGAATCGAGTTCCGCCACTGCACTTTGGCGAATGGTGGTGTCTGCCGCGCCGTGCTTCGCGGCGAGAGCCTTCACGAGGTCCGGGCGTTCCAGAACGATGCAGCCGCGCGTGTGCTGCGCGGCGACATCGCGGAAGTCCTTGAGGAAGGATGACTTCGTTAGCGTTTCAAAAATCCCGCGGCTGTCGGTGATGTTTTCCGTGGCGAATTGGATGATCGGGCAGGGCTCCACCGAACCGCGCGGACTGATGTGGTGGCTGATGCCGGTGGCCATGGGACACAGGGCCTGGCCTTTGTCGTCGTAGTAGGCATCCACGATGGCGATGGGCATCTCGGAACGCATTTCGACGACAAACTTTCTGACCTTCGTGATCTGTTCCGGCGTGAGTGCGAGTTCCGGCGCGATCTTGGGGCCGTCGGGCCGGTAGGTGTGATACCAGGTGTAGTGGACGCCCCAGCCGATGAGCTTCTCCAGCCACTGGCGGGTGAGGAGGTCGCCGATATTCGTTTGGCAAAGACTGGTGGCGACTCCGGTGAGGAGCTTTTCATCGAGGCAATTTCGCAGCCCGCGCAGGGTGCGGCCGAGCACGTCCTTGCTCCCGCGTCGGAGGTCGGAGACGGCTCCGGTGCCTTCGATGCTCACCAGCGGCGTGGCATTGCCCAACTGCCGCAACTTCTTCGCCGCCTTCTCCGTGATCATCTGGCCATTGGTGAAAATCTGGAAGTAGCAGTCGGGATGCTGCGCGAGAAAATCGAACAGTTCCGGATGCATGAACGGCTCACCGCCGAGCACGCCGAAGAAGGAATTGCCGTGCTCCCGGGCGTCATTCACGAGGCGGTTCAGCTCGTCGAGCGGGATCATATTGCGCGGCGCCTCCACATCCACCCAGCAACCCTGACAACGCAGATTGCAGGAGTTGAGAATGCTCAGATAGAGGAACGGCGGAAACACGACGCCCTGCTTGAGGCGTTTTTTGAAGAGGAGAATGGACCGCGCGCCCTTGAAGCCAAAATTCCACGCCACCTTCGCCAGACAGTGAGGGTCCACGGTGGTGAGGATGCGGGTCGAGAGAGAGAGGAGCATGGGGAGGGGGAGTCAGTAATCGGTGGTCAGTAATCAGTAATCAGTAAACAGCGGCGGCGCACGTCTCATTTCATTCTCAGATTACTGATTACTGATCACTGATTCCATCGGCTCATATCGAGATTACGCGGTGCTCCGGCTTCGGCTGGCCAGGCTTGAAATACTCAAGCGGTCCGGCGGTGACGGAGACGGAGAAGTGCGCGGCGGTTTCCTGCAACGCGGCATTCACGGCGTCGCGGAGAACTTCAGGCTCACCGGCGGCCCGGCAGTTAATGAGCAGCGTGGCGTCGTCGAGCGGATCGGCGAGGGTGTGGCTGAGTTCAGGCGTGGCGTCGGCGCGCACTAGATTGCAGGCCGCGAGTTCGTAGGGCTCGCCCGAGGGACTGAGCACCATTTTTAAGTGCGCCACTTCCGCGCCGCTGCTGGCGAGTCGTTGCTGGATGGCGCTGGCGAGATGCAGCAGCAATGCATTGCCGTCGAAGTCCTCGCCGCTGAGGTCCGCCGCGCCATTCAGCCAGCCGAGCATGGCCTCGCCCACGCCGTATCGCGCATAGTCCACTTCCATGACGGACTGCGGCGACGACTCCCCGGCGAGCAGCATCGCCAGCAATTCCTCCACGCCCGTGCCTTCACGCGCCGAGATGACATGCACTTCCGCCTGCGGATAACGCCGCGCGATTTCCGCACGCAGCGCAGCGAGCGTCTCCGGTGAAACAGTGTCGGCCTTGTTGATGACGATGTGCTCAGCCTCTTCGAGTTGTTTGCCGTAAATGTAGAGCACATGCTCCGGAAACGTCCGGCCCTCCTCCATACCCAGCACTCGCAGCGCCCGGGTCGGGTCCACAAGCACGGCGAACGGCGCTACGGTGAACTGCTCGCCGTAAATCTGCTGGAGCGGCAGCGCGACGGTTGCGACCAGATCCGTGCAGCTCCCTACCGGCTCGGCTAGGAAAACCTCCGGCCGCGTCGTTACCGTGAGATGCCGCGCGGCTTCGATGAGCGAGGAGAACCGGCAGCAAAAACACCCGCCGGCGATTTCCTCGACCGCCACATCGCGATGCTTTGCCAGCGAAGTATCCACGAGGCCGGACGCCTGGTCGTTGGTGATGAGTCCGACGCGCAGCCCTCGCGCCGCAAGCATCTCCGCGAGCCGGAGCATAGTGGTAGTCTTCCCGGCTCCGAGGAAGCCGCCGATCATGATGTAACGCGAGCGAGTCATGCCGGGCATCGTGGAACGGCTTCCATGAAATGCGACCCGCATTGCATAGAATTTCCCGTCAGGTGTGCCGGGAAAAACGGAGGTGAAATCAGAGGATGACAGCGCACTGGAGCAAATGCCCTCCCCGTGCTTAGGCTGTGCGATGATGAATTTGTTCCGCGCTCTTCCGGCTCTGCTGTGCGTTCCGTTGTCGCTCCGCGCGCTCGACCGCCTGCCCTGCAACAACCCCGGGCTGGTCGTGGACCTCGGTGTCGGCCTGTGGGCGTGGCCGGTGCCTTGCGATGCGGATGGTGACGGGGACTTCGATCTCGTCGTCTCCTGCCCGGACAAGCCGTCAAATGGGGTGTGGCTGTTTGAGAACACGACGGGAGACACCGCGAATAACAAGCTGCCGGTATTCAAACCGGCGCGGCGGTTGAGCAGCACTGTGCACTACGTGATGCCCAGTTGGGTGGACGGCAAGCTGCGCGTGCTGTCGCCGGGGTTTGAGTATCCGGATTTTGAAAAGAGCGGCCTGACAAAGAAGCAGAAGCTGCCGGTGGAGTCCGGATTCTACAAACCACAGGGCACTGCCAGCGGCGGTCCGCGGGTGCGGCACAATCAGTGGCGCTACGCCGACTACGATGGGGACGGCCGGGCGGACTTGATCGTGGGCATCGAAGACTGGAGCTACTACGGATGGGACAACGCATGGAATGATCGTGGCGAGTGGACGAATGGGCCGCTGCACGGATTTGTGCATGTCTTTCGCAATGCGGGCAGCACGGAAGCGCCACATTATGGTGAGCCGTTTCTGGTTCAGGCCGACGACAAACCGGTGGATACTTTCGGCTGCCCTTCGCCGAACTTTGTGAACTTCGATGACGACGACGATCTGGATTTGCTCTGCGGCGAGTTCCTCGATGGCTTCACTTACTTTGAGAACATAGGCACCAGTTCAGAGCCGCGCTATGCAGCGAGACGGCGCGTGAAGGACGCTGCCGGGGCGGAAGTGAAAATGGACCTGGAAATGATTGTTCCGGTGGCGTTCGACTGGGATAAAGATGGCGATGTTGATCTCATCGTCGGCGACGAAGATGGCCGGGTGGCGTTCGTCGAGAATGCCGGGCGGGTGCATGGCGGAGAAGTGCCGGTCTTCGCGCAGCCGGTCTATTTCAAACAGGAAGCTGACACGCTGAAGTGTGGCGCGCTGGCCACACCGTTTGGTTTGGATTGGGACGGCGACGGCGACACGGACATCGTGAGTGGCAATACTGCGGGCTACATTGAGTTCTTCGAGAATCTCAGCGGCCCCAAAGTTGCTCAGCCGAAGTGGGCGGCACCGCGGAGGTTGGAAGTGGAGGGCAAACCCTTCCGCATCCTGGCCGGGCCGAACGGCAGCATTCAGGGTCCGGCGGAAGCCAAGTGGGGCTACACGACGCTCAACGTGGCCGACTGGGATGTTGATGGTTTGCCCGACATCGTGCTGAATAGCATCCTCGGCGAAGTCGTGTGGCTGAAGAACACTGGCACCCGCACTGCCCCGAAACTCGCCGCGCCGCAGCCGGTGGAAGTGGAATGGAACTGTGCACAGCCTACGCTCGCGTGGGGCTGGCGCAAGCCGCAGGGCAGGGGACTGCTCACCCAGTGGCGCACGACGCCGGTGGTTTTCGACTTCAACAAGGACGGCCTGCTGGACCTCGCGATGCTGGATCACGAGGGCTATCTCGCTCTGTTCGAGCGCGCGAAACGCGACGGGAAGCTCATCCTCAAAGCCCCGCGCCGCGCCTTCGTGGATGAGAAAGGCCAGCCGCTGCGGCTCAACGCCGGCACGGCCGGCAAGAGTGGCCGGCGCAAGCTTTGCGTCACCGACTGGGACGGCGACGGGAAGTTCGATTTCCTGTTCAACTCGGCCAACGCCGACTTC
>JANOZA010000450.1:0-7209 GCA_031429155.1 Verrucomicrobiota bacterium
GGCTCGGTATGGCCTCCCTACTGGCAGGGTATGGCGTCGCTACTGGCAGGGTATGGCCTCCCTACTGGCAGGGTATGGCGTCGCTACTGGCAGGGTATGGCGTCCCTACTGGCAGGGTATGGAGTCCCTACTGGCAAGGTATGGAGCCCCTACTGGCAGGGTACGGACTCCCTACTGGCAGGGTGGCGGCCTGCGGGGGTGGCTCCTCGCGGTGGCCGGCTGGCTGGCTTTTGCCGGAATGGCCGGGGCTGACACCGGCCCTTACCCCCCCGGACCGGGTGAGCCGGGCACCGATGCCATTCCCGCCGCGAGCGCCTATATAATAGGCTGGGCCACCGGCGTGTCGTCCTTCCAGCCCGGGCCGAGGCAGGCGGGCACGAATTCCAGCGTCGTGAGTTACGGCTCCGCCGGCAGCGTCACCGGTCCCCCGGACGCTGCCGGCGCGACGTATCCGCCGGTGGCCAACGTCCCCGTGCCCGCCGCCCCCGTGCTCAGCCTGGGCGATGGCGGCTCGGTGACGCTCACCTTCGCCCGTCCGATCGCCGACGGGGAGGGCGCGGACTTCGCGGTGTTCGAGAATGGATTCGCCACCACCGGCACCGCGGTCTTCGCCGAACTGGCGCTCGTGGAGGTCAGCAGCAACGGCGCGGACTTTGTCCGGTTCCCCGCCGTCTCCTGCACGGCCACGGCGGTGCAGACGGGCACCTTCGGCACGCTCGATCCGCGAAACCTCCACAACCTCGCGGGCAAACATCCCGCGGGCTACGGCACGCCGTTCGATCTCGCCGAACTCGCGGGCTCGCCGGGGCTCGACATCAGCCGCATCACTCATGTCAGGCTGACGGACGTGACCGGCGATGTGGTGAATGGCCGCGGCACCCGTGACTCGCTGGGCCGCTGGATCAACGACCCGTTCCCTACCAACTTCCAGACCTGCGGATTCGACCTCGACGCCGTCGGCGTCATCCACCAGGCGGCGCCCGATCTGCCGGCGCTGAGCCTGACAATGTCCGGCGGCGGCGTGATCCTCCAGTTCACCCGGGAGGCCGCCGTGCCCGGCAGTGTGATGACCCTCCAGCAATCCGGCACCGGCCAGGACTGGCAGCCGCTCGCGGTGAGCACGGACGGCGGTGCCTTTGTCCCCGCACCGGACGTGGAGGCCGTGGAATCCGGCGCGGCTCTGGTCACCGTTAGCGCACCGCGCACCGCCGGGCGGCAAATGTACCGGCTGTCGCGGCGGCGCACCCCCTGACATGAAACGCCGCGCCTTCACCCTGGTGGAGATTCTTCTCACCGTCGCCATCATCGCCATCCTCGCGACAGCCACACTGGGCCTCTATAAGTGGAGCCGCACGCGCGCCGGAATCACGCTTTCCAGCAACAACCTCCACCAGCTCGTCATCGCCAACCTCAACTACGCGACCGATCACGCGGGGTATTTCTGCCCCGCTCAGGACGAGCGCAATCTCCGCCGCTGGCACGGCAGCCGGCGGAACATCGAGGAGGCATTCGAGCCGGAGGGCGGATTCCTCACACCTTATCTCGGCAACGATAAACGCCTCGAAACCTGTCCGCTGCTGGCGCGGGTGCTCGACGGCAAAGCCAGCTTTGAGGACGGGTCCGGCGGCTACGGCTATAACGCCACCTACATCGGCGGACGCCCCGGCGACATCTATGCGCCCGCAGCGTTGCTGGACATCGAAGTGGCGTCGCGGACGGTCATGTTCGCCACCACCGCCCTGTCAAAGACGGACGGCATCCAGGAGTATCCCTTCGCCGAGCCTCCTTTCGCCCCCACGGAAAGCGGCGGGCGGGCCTGGGATCTCCAGCCCAGCGTTCACTTCCGGGCCGATGGCAAGGCCCTCGTCGCCTGGTGCGACGGCCGGGTGACGCTGGAGAAGCCCCGCGCCTGGAGCGACACCAACTTCTACGGCGGCAACAACGAAAAGGACCTGGTCGGGTGGTTCGGACCGGAGGAGGAGAACGGCTTTTGGAATCCCCGCTCCCCCGCCGTTCTCAACGGCTGGACGCCCCCGGACAACGCCCCGGAGCAGGGCAAGAGCGGACACGGCGCCGGAGACGAAAAAAAGACTGCGGAAAGCAGGTGACGGCGCGCGATTTCTGCTTCCTTGAGTCGGGCCATTCTGATAATCATGCCCACCCTCCCCATGGCGTGCGAAACCACCAGCATAACACAAGCCCTCCTCGCGTCCTACGAGGAGGCGGGCGGCATCAATCATCTCGACGGCGCCAACCTCCCGTCGAAGTGCGCCATCGCTGCGCTGGGCAGCGACCTGCTCCAGATTCTCTTTCCCGGGTTCTTTGAAGCCGAGGCCATTCACCGGGATGAAGTGGCCGCCCTGACACAAAAGCGGATCGCGGATGTCATGGCCCGCCTGGAAGTGGAAATCCGTCCCGGGCTGGCCGCGCGCAAGGACGCGCCCGCCGACGTGCCGGCAGAGGCGCACCGGCTGGCCTGCCACTTTCTCAGCAGCCTGCCGCAAGTCCGCGCACTGCTGAAGACGGACGTGCAGGCGGCATTCGACGGCGATCCCGCCGCGGACAGTTATGATGAAGTCATCCTCGCCTATCCAGGCCTGGAAGCCATCGCCGTACAGCGCATGGCGCACGTGCTCTACACCAGCGGCGTGCCACTCATCCCGCGCATGATGACGGAATGGGCGCACGGACGCACCGGCATAGACATTCACCCCGGGGCGCAGATCGGCGAATACTTCTTCATAGACCACGGCACCGGCGTTGTGATAGGCGAGACCGCGCGGCTCGGGCACCACGTGAAGCTTTACCAGGGCGTCGGCCTCGTCGCCCGCTCGCTCGCCGCCGGGCAACAACTCAAAGGCCGCCGCCGGCATCCGTGCCTGGAAGACTACGTGACCCTTTACGCCAACGCCTCCATCGTTGGCGACATCACCATCGGCCGCAGCAGCACCATCGGCGCGAACGTCTTCATCACCGAGAGCGTGCCGCCGGACAGCGTCGTCGCCCTCGGCGCTCAGAAGAACGAAGTGAAACTGCGCAATCGCCCTGTCTCCGCCGCCTGAATTTTAATCCCCCCCCGGTCATGCCCTCAGCCAAGAAGAAAGTCCCGCGTCAAAAGCTCGCCCCCTCGTGGAACAGCAACCCCGTCGTCTCCGTGCGTCCCGCGAAGAGCGAACTCCCGCATTCAGGCCCTGACCACCAACTGACCCATCTCACCCAGCAATGGTGCCGCGCCATCCATCTCGGTGATCTCGCCAGCCGCCTCCATGTGGTCTGGAACGCCCGGCTCTCCACCACTGCCGGCACCGCCTGCCCGAGCACAGGCTGCATCGAACTCAATCCGCTGCTGCGCACCTTTGGCGCCGCCCAGATCCGCCGCACACTCAAACACGAGGCCGCGCACCTCATCGCCCACTGGCGCGCCGGACGCCGCAACATCCAGACGCACGGCGCGGAATGGCGCGCCGCCTGCACGGAACTCGGCATCCCGGACGAGCCCGCTTTTCACGAGCTGCCGATCCCCCGCAAACGCATGCCGCGGAAGCTCGCCTACCGCTGCCGCCACTGCGGCCTCACCGTCCAGCGCGTCCGCGCATTCGCTCCCTACACTGCCTGCTTCAAATGCTGCAAGAAACTCAACGCAGGAAACTACCACGCGGACTTCCTCTTCCTCCGCATTCCCTTCCCGCCGGCAGTGCGCTAGGGAAGCGCCTCCGCCGCGCGGCCGCATGGCTCGGCGTCTGCATGGCGCTCTGTTCCTGCCAGAGCACTCGGGTGGGTTCGGTGGAAAGAGTGGACAAAGTGGACCGCGTCCTCGCCAAACTCCGCCCCACTGTGCCGCCGGATACCTGCCGCGATTACCGGGTCATTTCCAGTGCGGTGCCCAACGCCAGCATGGACACGCACGGCTTGCTAACCGTCAGCACCGGACTGCTCCACTTTGCGAAGACCGATGACCTGCTCGCCTTCGCCATCACGCACGAACTCTCTCACGCCGTCCTCCGCCATCCTCAGCGTCTCCGCCGCGCGGGCTGGCTGCAACTTCTCGCCACTGCCGCAATCGCCTGGGCCGCACATGAGGCCAGCGATTCAAAAACCGACGCCGCCCTCGCCGGCGGAGGATTCTTCCTCTCCACCGCGCTCCTCGGCACCCTGCCACTCACGCGCCGCATGGAAAAGGAAGCCGACCTCATGGCCCGCGACATTCTCAGTCGCGCCGGATACGATCCCCGGGCCGCCGCTGACTTCTGGCAACGCTACGCCGCCGCCCGGCCTCACCCTCCCCGTCCCCTCTGGCTCTCCGCCCATCCTTCCGACGCCACGCGCATCCGCTACCTCCACTCTGCCGACACCGTGGAGAGGTGATGCGGTGAAGGCTGCTCTGCCCTTTCCTGCGTGATGAGTGGGGAGTTCCAGTCGTCTCAGCTATATTCTGAAGGGCCGCCGCCGTGCGCTTGCCGTGAATGCGGCGCGGCGCAGTAGTAGGCATCACCCGCTTCCGGCTTCAAAAACAAACCCATGCGCTTCCTCATCATCCCATTCCTTCTCGCCACCGCTTTCCTGCGCGCCGCAGACCGTCCGAACATCGTCTTCATCTTCTCCGACGACCACGCGGCGCACGCCATCAGCGCCTACGGCAGCAAGGTGAACCAGACGCCGCACCTGGACCGGCTGGCCAAAGAAGGGATGCGCTTTGACCGGTGCTTCGTCACCAACAGCATCTGCGCGCCCAGCCGCGCCGTCGTCCTCACCGGAAAGTACAGCCACAAAAACGGAGTCCCCAACTTCAACCGCTTCGACGGCAGCCAGACCACGGCTCCCAAACATCTCCAGGCCGCAGGCTACCACACGGGCATGGTCGGCAAATGGCACCTAGGCAGCGATCCCACGGGATTCGACTACTGGGAAATCTTCCCCGGGCAGGGTGCCTATCACGATCCCATGCTCTACACCGCCAAAGGCGAGAAGACCTACCCCGGCCAGTATGCCAGCGATGTCGTGACCGACCTCACGATCAATTTCATCAAAGACCGTCCGAAGGATAAGCCGTTCTTCGTCTTCTGCGGGCACAAGGCTCCGCACCGTCCATGGGAACCGCACAAGCGCTACGCAGCCTTCAAGGACAAGGTCATCCCCGAGCCTGAAACACTGCGCGATGACTATGCCACCCGCACGGATGCCATTCACGAACAGCAGCAGTCGGTAGCCAAAAACATGACCCGCCGCGATCTGAAGCTCGAGCCACCCGCCGATCTCAAGGGCGCTGAGCGCAATAAGTGGCTCGGCGCCGAGCCCATGGAAGTCGAAGTCAACGGCCAGATGCTCACCGGCGACCCTCTCGTGAAGTGGAAGTATCAGCGCTACATGCAGGACTATCTCGCCTGCGTGCAAAGCGTGGACGACGGCGTGGGCAAGCTCCTTGCTTATCTCGACGAAGCCGGCCTGAGCAAAAACACCATCGTCATCTACAGCAGCGACCAGGGATTCTTCCTCGGGGACCACGGCTTGTATGACAAACGCTTCATGTACGAGGCCTCGCTGCGGATGCCGTTTCTCGTCCGCTGGCCAGGGGTTATCGCCCCGGGCAGCGTTCAGGGCGCGATGGCCATCAATCCTGATTTCGCGCCCACCTTTCTCGACGCCGCCGACCTTCCCGTGCCCCCCGACATGCAGGGCCGCAGCCTCGTCCCGCTCTTCAAGGGCCAGACCCCGGACAACTGGCGCACCAGCATGTATTATCGTTACTATCACGATCCCGGCGACCACAACACCCGCGCCCATCTTGGGGTCCGCACACTTACTCACAAGTTGATCCATTTCTGGAAGAAGGATCAGTGGGAACTTTACGACCTCACCGCCGACCCGAATGAGTTGAAGAACATCTACAACGATGCCGCGCAGGCGGAGACGGTGACGAAACTGAAGACTGAACTCGCGAGGCTGAAGAAAGAGCTGCAGGACAACGACGAGTTCGCCGACAGCGAGCCGAAGTCCGGGGTGGATGGTTCCGTGCAGAGTCTGCGCGGGAAGTGAGCGGCCTCAGTGCCAGGCTCCAATGCCGGCGTAAATGTATGCCAGCGCCGCCAGCAACAGGATGCCGGCGATCCACCATTTCCACGAAAGGCCGGCGGGCTTGAGCTTGCCGGAACCGCGCCCGAACTCGCGCTTCACGAAGTCGTTGTAGTCAAAATCATCGGCATCCTCCGGCACATCCACGCCGTCGAGATAGTCCTCCTGCTCCCACTTCTTCGCGCTGCCCTTCATGCACGTAGGGCAGCCGCGCGAGCCAACGCGCACTTCCGAGCCGCACGACGGGCAGGCGTACCAGTCGGCATCTTTCGGGGAGTTAAGCGGGCGGGACATGGAGGGAAGGAGTGATAACGGCATCATACATCAGGCGCAAAAATTTTCCGCTGCAAGATTTGCCGTTTCCGCCGTCGCGGATGAATGGCAGACACGGGCCTCATGGCCCGCTTTTCCAAACCGCAAAAAACCTGGCAGCTCATCGTCCTCGTCATCGCGGTCGTCGCCACGGTGTGGGCGCGGATGCAGAACGGCACGCCGAAGGATCCTCCTGCGAAACCCGGTTCGCGCGATTCCGGATCCCGGACTGAAAGCAGCCGGCGCGTCCCAGCCGGCGGATGGGAGAAACTCGAAAACTGCACGCTCATGGAAGACCGCGGCAACGATGGCGACAGCTTCATCCTGCGCCACGGCGGGGAATCCCATACCATCAGACTCTACTTCGCCGACTGCCCGGAGAAATACCTGAGCAACCTCAACGCGCAGCGTGTCTCGCAGCAGGCGACGCACTTTGGAATCAGCAGCGATGCCGCTGTTGCCACCGGCCTGGAGGCGAAGGAATTCTCCCTGGCGCTGCTGCACACGGGTCCAGTGACCATGGAGACGCACTGGGAAGAAGTCTATGACAGCGGACGCTACTACGCCTTCGTCACTGTTGGCGGCAAAGACCTCGCAGAACTCCTCGTCAGCAAAGGCCTCGCCAGAGTGCACACCAAAGGTGCCTCGCGTCCCGGTGGCGCTTCCGAACGCAATCAGAAGGACGCGCTCCTCAAAATGGAACAGTCCGCCCGCTCCCGCCGCCTCGGCGCATGGGGGCGGAAGTAGCTCGACTTTACAAATTAGAGTGGGTCGTAATAAACTACCAAGTGGATTACGTTCTAACTATGCACCTAATTATCAAACATC
>JANOZA010000451.1:0-16672 GCA_031429155.1 Verrucomicrobiota bacterium
CAGTCTTAAAGGCCATGCCGTCGTAACCGATGGAGGCCTTCATGTTCTCAAGGTTGTTGATGATCGCCTGCGAGCTGCTCTGGGGAGCCACGGTCGTGCGGAACTTGTTCTTCTCACCCGCCGCGTTCTTGCCCAGCACCGCATCGTGAATGAACTCGTAAGTGCCGGAAGTATTCTCGCGTCCGAGGGCCTCGATGTTGCCGGTGAGTCCGCCCGGGCCGACCTGCTCCCATGTGGCGATACTGCCGCCTTCAAGATAGATTTCCTTGAGTTGTTCCATGGAGATTTCCTTGATGGGGTTCTCAGGATGCACAAAAACAGCGAGGGCGTCATAGCCGACCACGATCTCTTTGGCGTCCTTGCCGTGCTTCTCTTTGATCTTCGCCTTCTCCTCAGCCTTCATGGGGCGGCTGGAGGTGCAGATATCAATGCGGCCTTCAGTGAGTTCTGTGATTCCGATGCCCGAGCCGCCGCCGGCGACAGAGACTTTGGCCGCAGTGAAGTTTTCCGCCCATGCCGTGCCCACCTGCGCCATGGTGTTGGAGCCGGATACTTTGAGGGACTTCTTGGAATCACCGCAACTGGTGAGGCCGGCTGCTGCCGCTGCTGAGAGTAATGAAATAAATACGATGCGCTTCATGGTGGTGTGTGGAGTTGGTGGTGTGGGGTGCTGTGCGACTCAGAGCGTGGAATGTGTCTCCGGTCCATTTCTTGTGTGTTGCAATTTCGTCACATTCCCGTCCTGCCGCCGCCGGCCCCAGGTGCGCTCTCCTCCGGAGCTTTGGCCGGGTGCCCCCTGAGCGTGGCTTCCGCGCCGGGCACAGGCGAAACGGCTTGGACAGGTGGCAATGTGACGCTTCGTTGCATTCCGTTTTTCCTCTGCGAAACGGAATTGTAACGCGGAGAGAGTGGCGAAATAGACACGATGCACGTAGCGGTTTCCTGACGCCCGCCGTTGCGGGTGGCACCCAACAACCAGCCCACCACCGCATGATTCCATTAATCAGAAAGTCCACCCTCACGCTCCTCGCCGCCACCGCACTGGCCACTCCGGCATCCGCCGGACCCGCCGACACCGTGGTCACGGAGCCCGCTTCGACCACCCCCACTCCACTCACCGGCTATGATCGCCTGTGGAGCCACTTCACCCTCTACAAGAACGACGATAACAACGTCCTCCAGGAGTTTTCGCTCCAGGGCCGCCTCCAGTTGCAGTATGCCATCGGCGACTCCGATCAGGGAGATTACGGCAGTGAAGACCGGCCGGAGGAGGTGCGGTGGGGCGACTCACTTGAAGTGCGCCGCTGGCGCCTCGGCTTCAAATCCAAGTGGTTCCGCCAGTGGAAACTGGATGGTCAGGTGGATGTCAATCCTGACATTGACCCGTTTTACCGCCAGATTTATGACCTGAATCTGACCTATGCCCCGTCCGACGCCGTCAACTTTGGCATCGGAAAGTACAAAGCCAACAATTTCGGCATCGAACAGATCACTTCCTCCAAGGAAATCCTGACGTTCGAGCGCTCGCTCCTCGCCAATCAACTGTTCGTCGGCGAACTCACCGGCGCACGCTTCAGCGGCAAGAAGGACAACTGGGTCTATGCCGCGGGCCTCTATTCCGGCGACATCACTCCCGAGTTTTCGTCCTTTGAAACGGGTGCCGTCTTTCAGGCCTCGATCGGCTATGATTTCCATGAGAATCTGAAGATCGAAAAGGCTCTCGTAAGACTGGACTGGCAGCACAGCAATGACGCCACCAACGGGGTGAACGTCGGCGACGAACCCCGGCTATCCACGACCAGCGCTGGTCTTTACACAAATGCCTTCAGCCTCAATGGACACTTCGAGCAGGGTAAGTGGGGCCTGTACACCGACCTCGTCACCGCCAATGGCCGCGGCACTACCGGCGATGTCTGGGGGATCACCCTCATTCCCAGCTACTACCTCACCGACGGCCTCCAACTCGTCGCCCGCTACCAGTACGCCAATGCTGAGAACGACGGGCTCCGCCTCCAATCCCGCTATGAGCGCCTGACCGCTCCGCCCGTCGGCACGCTGACCGATGGCGGTCGCGGCGAAAATTACCACGCTGTCTATCTCGGACTGAACTACTACCTCTACGGCCACAAGCTCAAGCTCATGGGCGGCGTAGAATATCACCACATGGACAACGGCAACGATGCCGGCGGTGAATTTGATGGCGTCACCGGCATCGCCGGCTTGCGCATGTCCTTCTGAGCGATCCCGATTGTTGTTTAGGTCAGGTTGCTTGCAAAAACAGAGAGGGTCGCGGAGAAATCCGCGGCCCTTTTCTGCGCAGCCGTGGAGCTGACATGGAGCGGCGGCGCTTCCGACCGCCGGCCAAAGCCCCGCGCGCAGCGCCAAACTATTTGGAGTGGCGCTGCGCGCGGGAAATGAAAGTGGCGGCTGGAAGCGACGCCGCTCCACGACTTCCGCAGATGGTGGATCTTCCAGACTGCCGCACTCCGCTCACCCAACCTCTCCATTCAAATACCGCGCCGTCTGCTCCTCTTTTGGATTGAAGAACAACTCGGATGTGGGGCCGGTCTCGATCAGTTTACCAAGAAAGAAAAATGCCGTCGTATCGGAAATGCGGCGGGCCTGCTCCATGTTATGGGTGACGATGACGATAGTGTAACGCTCGCGGAGTTGCAGGATGGTTTCCTCCACGCGGGCCGTCGCAATGGGATCGAGCGCGCTGCACGGCTCGTCCATGAGCACGACATCGGGCTTCACCGCGAGGGTGCGGGCGATGCAGAGGCGCTGCTGCTGGCCTCCGGAAAGGCCGAGGGCGTTGTCGCCCAGCCGGTCCTTTACTTCATCCCAGATGGAGGCATCGCGCAGGCCCTGCTCGACGGCGGCAGTGAGTTCCGGACCGTCTTTCATGCCCGCGATTCGCAGGCCGTAGGCAGCGTTGTCGAAGACGCTTTTGGGAAAGGGATTATACTTCTGAAAGACCATGCCAATGCGCCGCCGGAGAGCGATGACATCAAGGTCGGGATGCGCGGTATCCACACCGCGATACCGAATGCTGCCGCCGGTGATGCGGGCGTCGTCAATAAGTTCGTTGATGCGGTTGAAGCAGCGGAGCAGCGTGCTTTTGCCGCAGCCGCTGGGTCCGATGAAGGCGCTGATGCCGTGCTGGTGGATTTGCAGCGACACGTTTTTCAACACCTCGTTGCTGCCGTAGGCGAACGAGAGATTTTCCGTTTCCAGAACGGCAGTGGCAGTGCTCGCGGCGGCGTCTTCGGTCTGTTTCATGGCATCAACTAAACTGTCCCTGCACGTAGCGCTGAGTATGATCCTCGACCGGATTGAAGAATATCTGCTCCATGGTTCCGCTCTCGATGAGGCGGCCCATGTAGAAGAAGGCAACCTGGTCGGCCACGCGGCGGGCCTGCTGCATGTTGTGGGTCACGATGATGACGGTGTAGGTTTGTTTGAGGGTGTGGATGAGTTCCTCTATGCGCAGAGTGGCGATGGGATCGAGCGCACTGCAAGGCTCGTCCATGAGGAGAATTCTCGGCTGCACTGCAACGGCGCGCGCGATGCAAAGTCGCTGCATCTGGCCGCCGGAGAGGCCGAAGGCGCTGGCCTTGAGGCGGTCCTTCACATCATCCCACAAGGCCGCGGCACGGAGAGCGCGTTCGCAGGCTTCGTCCAACTCGGAGCGCTTCGTCACACCGCCGATGCGCAGGGGATAGACGACGTTTTCGAAGATGCTCTTGGGGAACGGATTGTACTTTTGGAAGATCATGCCCACCTGGCGACGGAGGCTGATGAGGTCCACGTCCGGATCGTGTATGTTCTTGCCCATGATCCTGACGGAGCCGGCAGTGATGCGCGCGCCGGGGATGCGGTCGTTGAGACGGTTAAAGCAGCGCAACAGCGTGCTCTTTCCGCAGCCACTGGGGCCAATGAAGGCGGTGACGGCATGCTCCGGCGCGGTGAACGAGATGTCATTGAGCGCCTGCCGCTGACCGTAGGAGAAGTCGAGTTGTTCCGTGACGATAATGCCGTGCTGTACTGGCAGCGCGGGGGGCGCGGACACCGGGCCCGCAACTGGTTTCGCAGGCGCGAAGTTGAATCCGCTGGCTTTGGGTCTGGGGAGTTCGGCTACCATTGGTATTTGGAGCGGAGTTTGCGCCGCAGCAGAATGCTGGACATGGCGAGGCTCATCACGATGACGAGAAAGACGAAGACGCTGCCGTATTGCGCGCGGCTGCTGTACTCATTCTGCGGGATGCGCGCGGCCAGCGTGTAGATGTGGTAGGGGAGCGCCTGCACGGATTCCGTGAACGTGCCCCACCAGCCCGCCTCCGTATTCCACGGAAGCTTGTCTTTATAGGCGATGGCCGCGGTGAACATAATCGGCGCGGTCTCGCCGGCAGCGCGCGCGATGCCGAGCACGGACGAGGTCAGGATACCCGGCATGGCGAAGGGCAGCACGCAGCGGCGAATGGTTTGCCAGCGGGTGGCACCGAGCGCCAATGACGTCTCGCGGAAGCCCTGGGGCACGGCGCGCAGGCATTCCTCGCTGGCCGTGATGATGACGGGCAGGATGACGAAGGCCAGTGTGCAGGCCCCGCTGAGCACACTGGTATTCCAGCCTTCAAAGCTTAGATACGTGAACCCGAGCGGGATGCTGAAGATGGCGCGATCCAGCGGGAAGTCCGTGAACCGCGGCGCGGCGAGGACGAAGACTCCGACCCCGAACAATCCGAAAACGACCGAGGGCACACCCGCGAGATTGAGAATGGCGAGCCGCAGCGCTTCGATGAATTTCCCTTTCTTGGCATACTCGCTGAGGTAAATCGCCGAGCCGATACCGAGGATCAGCGCCACAGTGATGGAGCCGATCACCAGCAGAACTGTGCCCACGATGGGCCCCAGAATGCCGCCGCCGGAATACGAAATCGTTTTCTCCTGTCGCAGGCCGGGACCGAGTTTCTCCTTGATGGCGTCCGCCTCGACGGGGTTCGCCTCGTAGATATTGCCCTCCTTGTCCTGGATGACGTGCAGCGTCTCCGGCAGTTTGGTGAGGAAATCTCCGCCGCCTTTGCTGAACACAACCGGGGCCCCTTTCCAGATGATGTGCAGGAAGATGGCCGCGGTGATGCAAAGGATGATCCACGCCGCGGCGCGCATTCCCTGGATCAGGAATGGATCACGGCGGTGCCTGGCAGTGGTGCGGGTGAAGGGATTCATCAGATGCGGGCGACGGCGAAGCGGCGCACCAGCGTGCGGGCCGCAAAGTTGATGATGAGCGAGACGAAGAAGAGCAGGATGCCGACCATGAAGAGCGCCTGCCAGTGGGAGGAACCCTGCGAGACCTCACCCAGTTCCTGGGCGATGATTCCCGTCATGGTACCTGCGGGCTGAAAGACGACGCCGGGTCCGTCGGAGAAGTCCGGAATAGACAGCCGGTTCCCGGCCACGAGCAACACGACCATCGTCTCACCGAAGATACGCCCGAGTCCCAGCAGCATCGCGGCGAGGATGCCGGAAGAAGCGGTGGGCACCACGACGCGGAAGACCGTCTGCAGTTTTGTCGCCCCGAGCGCTTCGCTGGCCTCACTGAAACTGCGCGGCACGTTGTTGATGGCGTCTTCCGCGAGGCTGTAGATCGTCGGCACAGCCATGAGCGCGAGCAGGCAGCCGGCGTTGAAAATGTTCAGCCGTTCCTGGACGGGAAAGCCAGGAATCCATTGGAGCCACTCGACATTGCTGACACTCTTGATGAGATCACCGAGGACGGAGATGCCGATAAAGCCGAGCACCACGCTGGGGATCGCCTGAATGAATTCGATGGCGGGCTTGATGATCGCCTGCTCGCGTGGCCCGGCGAATTGATTCGTGTAAATGGCGGCACCCACGCTGAACGGCATGGCGATCAGCAGCGCCGTGAGGGCGATGAGCAGCGAGCCGGTGAACAGCGGCACCACGCCGTAGAAGTCCTGCCAGGAACTATTGGTAATCCAGTCGCCGCCAAAGAGGAAATGCGTGCCGGCTTTGAGTTTCGGGATCGGCTCGTCCCACTTCCACGCCTTCATCTGTGCGGCGGACTCATCGGCGTAGGCGATGTGGGTGGCAAAGTGGTCTTTCGCTTTACCGACGAGGTCGCGGGCGGACTTAGTCTCGCTCTCCGCAGGCAGCGCGGCGATGGCTTTTCGCGCGGCGGCGGTGTAAGAGGGGAGCACGGCTTCGTATTCCGGCTGCTTCGCCAGCAGTGGCTGGATGCGAGCGGCGAAATCAATGGCCGCAGTGTCATACTGCGCGGCGTCTTTGTTGAAAATGTCAGCGTTAGCAGCATTCGTCGTTTCGCCCGCGGCCTTCAGGAGCTTCTCCTTCGCGTCCTCGGCCATATGCTGCTGGGTGGCGGCCTCCTTGGTGGCGATGGCGATCTCCTTCATCGCTTCATGCAGCGTGGCGACCGGCTCCAGCGCGGCCTCAAATTCCTCCGCGGCCGTCCCCAGCGCGGCGAACTTCTCCCGCGCCGCTGCATCCTGCTCTGCGGCTGCGGCGGTGAGCGACTGCACGAGCGCCGGCGGCCCTTCGGCGTCCGGCTGCATCGCGGTCAACTGCTCGCGCAGCGCCTGCATTTCATCAGCCGTGAGGATATCCGGCAACTGGATGCGCTCCGCCGCCTTCCGCTGACCGGCGATGACTTCCGCGCGAATCCTCCCAATGGTCGCAGCGTCAGGGGATTCCGCTGCGAGGGCCGCAGTGAGAGCTTCGCGCGAAAGCACCGCCGCTTCTTCCACGGCGCTGGTGGCCATCACCGCAGCATCGCGCCGGGCTCGCGCGGCCGCGGAAACCGTTGCCACCTCGGCAGCGAGGGCTCGATTCAGGCCGCTGGCGATCTCCTCGTGACCCACAACGACTTTATTGACGTGATCGCAGTATTCGAGGCCGGCCTGACGATAGATGGTGAGTTCCCGCTGATAGGTTGAAAAGAATCCGGAACCCTCGCGCAGAAGGCTCCAGATGATGAGAATGAGCACCGCGACGGTAACGGAAGCCGTGAGCGCGAAGCCCCGGCGCGTCAGCAATTGCCGGTCCAGCGCACGCGCCAGCCAGGTTCGCTTCTTGATGAGTCCGTCAGTGTGGTGGTCAGTCATTCAGGTGCAAAAGGGGAACCGGAGGGCCGCGCAGTTTGGCGCAACCCTCCGGCTATGAAGTGGCGACTGTGGGCTTATTTCGAGACAAAGCCGACGCGCTGGACGACAGCCTGACCTTCGCCGGATTTGCAGAAATCAATGAACTCCTTCACTTTGCCCTGCGGGTCGCCGTTGGTGTAGAGGAACGTCGGGCGGCTGTAGGGATAGCCGTCCACATTCGCGGCGACGGGAGCCACACCGCCGACGGGCACAGCCTTCAGTCCTTTAGAACCGGTGTAGGCGAGTCCGACATAGCCGATGCCGTTTTTGTTGCCGGCGACTTCAGAAGCGATCTGCTCATTGCCCGCGAGCTTCTGGCTGCCGGCGGCGTAGTTCTTGTTGCCCATGGCCAGAGTCATCCAGTCTTTATAAGTGCCGGAGGAAGTGTTGCGGGTGTAGATGGAGATGGGGCCGGGCGTGCCGCCGACTTCGCTCCAGTCTTTAATCGCACCGGTGAAAATGCCGGCGATTTGCTTTTTGGTCAGACCGGCGACGGGATTGTTTTTGTTCACCACGACGGCGATCATGTCCCACGCCAGCGCGTGCTCTTTGATGAAGACGCCTTTGGTTTTGCAGAACGTGCGTTCGTCGTCCTTCACCTTGCGGGAGGACATGCCGATCTCGGCCGTGCCGGCGGCGAGATTGGTGAAGGCGGTGGAGGAACCCTCTGCCGCGATGTCGAAGCTGGCACCGCCGGCTTTCTTCTTAAAAGACTCGGCGAGCTGCGGCACGAGCTTGGCGCCGAGAGTGTCGGAGCCGCGGACGCGAATGGACTGAGCATTTGAATTGACGGCCATCGCCAGAGCGGCGGCGGCCATGAGGAGAACGGATTTCATGTGGTGGATAGTGGTTGGTTGGAATGCCGGACACGCTGTGCGCCAGACAGCAATCACCTGTGCTGCGATCCCGCGTTCTCACAAATTCCAGGTGGTGAATAATCCGTCACAATGATAACACGAAGCCCCCGGCGCTGTGTTACAAAATCGTCAGATGCCACCCGCCGAGGGCGACCTCCACCACAGGAGCCGCCCGGTTCTTCACGTCGGGAAACGCAATTACCGGCTGAAAGGATGCGGAGCCGGAGACTGCTGCGCATGGCGAGGCTGCTGGATGGAGACCACGATGCGAGGTCGGCTCCTCTCCTCCATGTTCCATTTCCGGCACTGGCGCCCGCAACGGAATCGTCACGCGGCAGAATTTGTGAACTGACCGGGCTGTTCCATTGAGTGCCGCGCTCGCCGCTGCGGCGGGCCATGATCATATGAACCCGAAAACAACTGCCCCTACTCTCAGCAAACCCCTGGAGGCGGAAGATCTGCCCGGACCTCAGCCGGAGGCCGCGGAAGTTCTAACCATGCTGGACCATCTCAGCGACGCCTGCCTCGTGACTGGCACGGACGGTAAGCTTTGTTATGCCAACGTAGCCGCGCGGAATCTTTTCAACCTCAAGGGCCGGGTCACCGGACGAAAGCTCGCACTCGTTCTCGCCGACCGGCAGGCGCTGGATCTTTTCGAGGAAGCCGCGCAAGCAGGCCGCGTGCGGGTGCGCAGCCTTTCGTTAACTCTGTCCGGAGAAGGCGCCCGCATCTATTTAGTGAGTGTCGTCCCGGTGACCCTTTCCGGCGGGGAGAAACTCCTGCGCATCGCCCTGCAGCGGCAGGCTTTGTCAATGGAACCTGTGACCGCTGCCAGCGATGATCCGCGCACGCAGGCTCTGCAGAAACTAGGTGATCCGCTCACCATTATTCAGGGATACCTTGAGAATCTCCTTGATGGCGTGATCCGCGATCCGGTAGTGATGCGTCAGTGCCTCGCCGCGATGCAGCGCCAGACGACGCAGATCCAGCGACTTGTTGGCGGACTCAGCAGGTGATCATTTGAGAAGTTTGTCATCGCCGGGCTGATCCTATTTGAGCCAGTCCTGCGAATAGTCTCCTAGAGCGATACCTCCATACCCTTCATGTGAAGACGTCCGATGACTTCTCCGACGACGCCTTCGAGCGTGAGATGAGAGCTATCCACCACATGGGCGTCCTCGGAAATGATCAGCGGGGCGTTTTTTCGGGTGCTGTCGAGGGCGTCACGGCGGGCGATGCTGTCGGTCTCGCCCTGGGCGGCGCGACGGCTGGCGCGGACTTCCTCACTGGCATCAATGTAGAATTTGAACGGCGTGTCAGGGAAAACAATGGAGCCGATGTCGCGCCCCTCCATTACCAGGCTGCCGCCGCCAGCGAGGCCCCGAAGAAGCGTAGTGAGGATGCGGCGGACTTCCGGATATGAGGAGATGCGGGACACGCTGCTGTTCACACGGCTGTCACGGAGGCAGGCGCCGGGATCCCTGCCGTTGAGCAACAGGACAGTCTCGCCGTTCTCAAGGCGACACTGGATGTCCAGCGACGTCACAAAGCGAGCAATGGCGGTCTCATCTTCGAGCGGCAGGCCAGCTTCAAGAACAGCCCAGGTAACAGCCCTGTAAAAGGCTCCGCTGTTCACATAGCGGCAGCCTAGTTTTTTGGCGAGAAGGCGGGAGACGCTGCTCTTACCTGACGCGGCGGGACCGTCTATGGCGATAACATACATGGGTGGGAGAAAATTGGAATGCAGTATGAGGAATGAGGAATGACGGATGGGGAAGAGAAAATGCCGGCTTCAAGAATTTCACATTCTCATTCTCCATTTTTCAGTTTCCCTCCTCCCCGATGAGGCACAGATGCGATGACCGGAGTGTAGTGCCCCTCGGAGATTTCCCTCGCCTGGAATCGCTTAAGTTCATCGTGAAACCCATGGTAGGCAGTCTCCACGCAGGAAGTGTCTTCCACGATGGTCTCGCCGTCGGCAAAAAGGCCCGCGATGGCACAGGCCATGGCGATGCGACGGTCGCCGTACGAGGGCATGCAGCCAGGCTGAAGCGGATGCCCGGAGCTGCCTTTAATTTCGATGCCGTGTCTGAGGCTGGCGATTTCCACGCCCATGAGGCGGAGGTTGTGGGCGATGCGGGTAAGTCGTTCGGCTTCGTCCGGGGTCTGGTGGATGACCGTGCTGCCATGGGCAAGTGCCGCGGCGACGGCGAGGACGGGGAGTTCGTCGGCGAGAGCGGCGACTTCCTTTTCCTCAATAACCGTGCCGCGCAATGGTGCTCCGCGGACGATGACGCTGCCGTGGGGTTCACCGCTGCGGGTGTCGCGGATTTCCTCCATAACCTGGGCACCCATGCGAACAAGAACGCGGAGGAAGCCAGTGCGGGTGTCATTGAGGCCAACGCCGCGGACTGTGAGATCGGAGCCGGGTTGGACTGCCGCGGCAGTGATCCAGTTGGCGGCCAGGGAAATGTCACCCGGCACGGAGAAGTCCCGGCTTTCCGGAATCTGGCCACCGTAAATGGACACCGCGGCCCCGTCACGCCGGGTGTTGATGAGGAAGTGGTGCAAAATGCGTTCGGTGTGATCGCGCACAGGCGTAGCCTCGATGACAGTAGTCTTGCCCATGGCATAGAGACCCGCGAGCAGAACGGCGCTCTTGGTCTGGAAATTTGCGACGGGGTGCTTGTGGGTAACGGCTTTGAGAGCGGGATTGCCTTCAACGATGAGGGGCGCTGTCTTGCCTTGCCCTGCGGACCTGATGGGCACGCCCATCGCTTCGAGGGGCGCTACAATTTCACGTAGGGCCGATTGGGAGAGGTCGTCATCGGCGAGGAGGCGGGTGACGAACGACTGGCCTGCGAGGATGCCGACGAGCAGGGCGAGGGCAGTGCCGGAACTGCCGCAATCCACCGCGGCGACAGGAGCGCGGAGCCTCATGCCATTACCGTGAACCCGCAGTCGAACAGGCCCGGGGCCGGAGGCTCTATCGTCAGGCATCCACGGACAATCGCTACCGTCCGCTGAGAGGTAGTCAATTTTAACGCCCAGGGCACGACATGCCTGGACGGTACAGAGGCACTCGGCAGCGGGGAGGAATCCGCTGATGACAGAGGGTCCATTCGCGAGCGCGGCGAGGAGCACGGCGCGGTGCGAAATGCTTTTGTCTCCCGGCACTCGCATCTCCGACGCGATGTGCCGGGCTCTGCGGATACGGTATTCATTCATGGGAGGCGACAGCTAGGGATATCGCGTGGTGCGGAGGTCCCGGGCTTCTGCGAGCAGAGCCTCCAGCGATGCCGCGTCGTTATTCTCCACGATGGCGAGAAGTTTCGCCGCAGCGTCGCGAAAATCGCGCAAGGCAGGGAGCAATGCGTCGCGGTTTTCGAGCATAATCTCGCGCCACATCGCAGGATCCCCGGAGGCTACGCGCGTGGTGTCACGCAATCCCCCTGCGGAGTATCGGGCGATGCTGCTGTCGTTCCGTAAAGCAGCCAGTGTGGCGAGTACGGCGGCGGCATGGGGCAGATGAGAAATACGGGCGACCACGGCATCATGTGTTGCCGCATCCATTTCATGGACGCGACAGCCGTGCGCATGCCAGTAATTGTGGAGGCGCTTGAGGGCCGCGCTGTCGGTATCGGGGCCGGGAGTCAGGAGGCATGGGGCATGGCGATAAAGGCCAGCCTTTGCGTGGGCAAATCCGGCCTTCTCGCCGCCAGCCATGGGATGACTGCCTATAAAAACGTGACCAGCCGCAGCAAGTACCGGGGCAACCTCGTGCATGACCATTCCTTTGACACTCCCGACGTCGGTAAAGATCGCGCCGGCCGCCGGACGCGCCGCGGACAACTGTACGGCGAGATCCTTCATGCCACCGACAGGAACGCAAAGCACCAGCACATCCGCGCCCTCCGCGACGGCCTTGGGATCGATGGAGGAGAAGTCCGCGAGGCCGGCCTCATGCACAGCGGTGAGCGATTCTTTGCGCCGCGCCCAAACGCGGAGTTCCGCGGCACCAAGAGCGCGGGCGTCATGAAGCAGCGAACCGCCAAGCAAACCGGGGCCAAAAATCGCGAGGCGAGTGTCTTTTAGGGATGTCATATGTCGGGAAAACAAAATGGCGCAGACCCAGCGGCCTGCGCCATGCGCACCGGGGCCGCAACCCCGGAAACCGTTTGTCACCGGCTAGGGAACCCGGAAATCCATTCCGGTGTAGGGGCATTTCACGCGGGTGCCGCGCTTAAGCCCCTCGACATCCACCTGGCCCTTTTCAGGCGCGTGCGGGCTGTAAACCATGCCCTTCTTCCCAACGACGGGAATACCGTACATCAACTCCTCACGGGGCTTGACCGTGGGTGCCGGAGGGGGCTCGACTGGGGCCACCGCTGGTGTATCGAGACTCGCGCCCGGTGTGGCATTGTTCGTGCCGGTAGTGCTGCGCGCGTCCGGGGGAGTGATATTCACAGTCGTGTCACGGGGATCGCGCTTAATCTCGGTCAGAGCTGGATTCGCGCCCGGCAGAGCCCGGGGTTCAGTGGCGTATGTGGGGCTCTCGGTGCCATTGTGCCCATAGCGGGGCCGACCATCGGGAGCGAACGGAGGGCCGGACACCGGAGTAGGCGGCGGAAAGGTATTACAGGATGTGGCGAGCAGCGCGCCGGCAGCAGTGGCGGCACTAAGAGTGCGGCGCAGAAAAGTCGAAATCATCGCGGAGGTGAGGTTCATAGGTGGAACGAGTATGGCACACATTTTCCTGCCGTAAAGAACCAGCGTACAAAATGCTAAAATAACCGCATATAGGCATCCACGGTGTCAGTCGCCATCCGGGCATGGCCCCATGGAATCACCTTTCACGGCGCCCGCTTGCGTAGCATCCAAGGCATAGTCCCGGCATCTTCCCGGCCCAAACAATACCCACAGGAGCGGTCGGCATCACCAGATCCTCATGTTGGAGAAGCGAGAATCACCCGTCCGGTAGCTGGCCGAGAGGCTGGAACTCAGAGCAATCTCCCCGTCCCCGGACGAGGTGGTTACGCCTGCCGGCCCCCTTCCCTTCGCTCCAAAACCCACTATGCACCCATACTACTCGCTGCCTCGCGGCGGCATCGTCGCTGCTGTACTTACCGTCCTCGCCGTCGGTTCAATCAAAGCAGCGCCAGTCATAAGCGAGATCCACTTTCACCCGCAGCACGCGCTGCTTTCCCCTGAGCCGCTGACGCAGGAATGGATCGAGATTCACAATCCTGATGTGGACCCGGTGGATGTGAGCGGCTGGCAGTTCACGAGCGGAGTGGACTACACTATACCGCCCACGCCCGCGACGGTAATCCCGGCGGGCGGCTTCCTGGTAGTGGCGTCAAATGTGGCGGCATTCCAAGCGGCCCATGCCGGATTCACTGGCGCACTGGTGGGCGGATGGGTCGGGCAATTGAGCAATTCAGGGGAAAAACTCACGCTGAGGGACGTGACGCTCGCAGAGGTGGACACCGTGGACTACGCGGACGAGGGCGACTGGTCCGTGCGCGGTCGCGGGCCGGTGGTGGCGGCGTGGGGGACGCACCAGGGCTGGGATTGGTTCACAAACGCCGACGGACTGGGCAGGACGAAGGAACTGGTGAGTGTGCTGTTAAAGAAGAACAGCGGACAGAATTGGCGCGACAGCACGGCCAATGGCGGGACGCCGGGCGCGGTGAACAGCGTGAACGCGGCGAATGCGGCACCGGTGATCCTCGGCGGACAGCATCGCCCGCAGATTCCTCGCAGCACAGACACGGTCACGGTCTCGGCCAGCATCACGGATGATCTCGCGGCGGCCCTCACGGCCACGCTGCGCTGGCGGCTGGATGGTGCGGGGACGTTCAGCACCCTGCCGATGACAGATGCGGACGGCGATGGAGAATGGTCGGCGACGATCCCTGTGCAGGCGAACCTCGCCATTATCGAATGGTACATCAGCGCCACGGACGGCACGCTCACGCGCACCTGGCCGCCCGCGGCTCGCACGAGTGCTCCCGGCGTGCTGCCGGAGACTTTCGCGCAGCAGTGCAATGCACTCTACCAGGTGGACAACAGCTACGATCCGGCCGTGGCGTGGACCGCGGGCGCGCAGCCGATCTACCGGCTCGTGATGACGGCGGCGGAGCGCACCGAACTGCGCAACATCGGCGAAGGCGACGACAGTTCGACCATTCAGATAGATGCCGCGATGAACGCAACGTTCATCGCCACGGACGGCACGGGGCAGGACACGCGGTATCGGGCATCGGTGAGGAATCGCGGTTTCTCCAGCCGCAGCGGACCGCCGAATCATTTCAGCCTCGCCTTTGTAGCCGGCGAGGAATGGGCGGGGCGCGCGAGCTTTCAGATGAACTGCCGCTTTCCGCACGCGGCGGTCTGCGCTGCGAATATCTTCGTGCTCGGAGGAATGCCGGTGCAGGATGGCGCGCCGGCGCAATTGCGCGTGAACGGTCTGAACCCCGCAGTGCCGGGGCAGGGCGTCGGCAATTTTCAGCAGACGATCACCAACGGCGCGTTCGCCCGCACGGAAGGACTGGGCGGCGACTGGGCGGCGAATCATTATCCCAACGACGACGACGGTAACATCTACCGAGTGGATGACCACGACACCGGCGGCTCCGGAGCCTCCAATCTGTTCCGCTACCCGGGATCGTCCAATCCCGCAGTCTATCAGGACATCTACCGCAAGCAGACGAACGCCGACCAAAATGACTACACGGACCTCGCGGCGCTCTTCCAGGCGCTGAACGATGCCGCAGCCACGCCCGCGGTCTTCGCCGCGAACGTGCGAGCGAGGGCGAATGTCGAGCAATGGATGGCCTACATCGCGCTCGATTCTCTGGTGGGGAACATGGAGGGCGGCCTCACCACGGGGCGCACGGATGACTTCTCGATGTATCGCGGCGTGGTAGATCAGCGCTTCGTGCTCGTGCCGCATGACTTCGACACCACACTGGGCCAGAACGTGCCGAACGGACTCAACCGCTCCATCTTCAGCCACGTCCCCGGCGTGACAGGCATGGTGCGCCTGTTCAACGAGCCGGAATTCCTCCACATCTACTACCGGCGGACGGTGGAACTTTGTAACACCGTCTTCAACAACACGCGGCTCGATCCGCTGTTCGACGAAATCCTCGGCGGCTGGCCCACGGCACCACCCATTGCGGCCATGAAGACATGGATCAGCCAGCGGCGGACGAATGTGCTGGGGCAGATCCCGCAGGTGAACAGTTTCAGCGCCGCGGGCGTGACGACGAGCAATCCGGCGTTGATCGAAGGCATGAAACAAACGCCCGACGGCGCGGCGACGTTCACCGGCCAGTTCAATGTGGCCGCGGTGCAGAGTGTGTATTTGAATGGCCAGGCCGCGACGACGCAGTGGCGCACGGGCGCAGGCACATGGACCTTCGCAGCCACGGTGGGGAACAGCTTCCTCAAGCGCGGGCCTAACCGCGTGAACGTGAGTTACTACTCCGGCATGAACGGCACCGGCAGCGTGGTCTTCTCCGCCACGGTGGATGTCTATAACACCGCGGGCACGCCGACACTGGTGAATGCGGACGGCACCACCGGCACGGTGCTGCCGGGGAATCTCCAGATCACCGCGCCGGCCAGTTACATCCCCGGCATTCCGTTCCTCGTCGGCGTGGAGTATCGGAACTCCGACAACCTCACGGACAAGACGCAGTGGACGAAGACTGTGCCGCTGACGGCGAACAACGGCGTGACGCTCACCAGCGCCAGCACCGGCGGCGGCGCGGCGAATGTGACGCTCTACAATGGCCGCGGCAGTCTGCTCGTGAATGCCACAGGCGGCGCGAGCGGCGGCGATGCCGTGCTGCTCAATGGACGCAATACCGCCGGCAGCGTAACGCCGGCGGGGGCGACTCCGGCGACTTGGAGTTACTACACCGCAGCGGCCGCTCCCGCGGCGAACTGGTTTGATCCCAACACCACCCTAACCGGCTGGCAGAGCGGCCCGCCCGTTTTCTACCGCAACGAAACTGGCCTGACAGGAACGGCCATCACGACGACGACCGTCGGCTGGGCCATGCGGACCACCTTCAACGTCACCAACCCGGCGCAGTACACGTCGGCGAAGATTCGCGTGCAGCGCGATGACGGCCTGCTCATTTGGGTCAACGGAACCTTCCTCGCCGCGGACGGCCTCCTCCAGACGGATACGTGGACAACCCTTTCCAATAATGCCATCGCCGCAGCCAATGAGGCCACGTGGGTGGAATTCAATCTGCCCGTCGCCAGCCTCATCAACGGCTTAAACACCATCGCCGTGGAAGTTCACAACAACGGTCAGAGCAACGACCAGCGCCTCAACTGCGAGATCACGGCCACCGGCACCGGCGGTGGGACGACAGATCCCGGAAACTTCACACTCACCGGCGCGGTGGACGGGCTCAATGCAGCGAAGGCCCTGACCAGCCTCGGCCTCACGCCCGTGATGACGAATAAGAGCGGCACGCTCGCCGGCAGCGAGACGTGGAGCGGCGTCATCAACGTCACCGGCGATGTCACCGTGCCCGCGGGCGCGACGCTGACGATCTCGCCCGGCACGCAGGTGCTCATGGCCGGAACTGCCTTCGGCGGCGGCGGCAC
>JANOZA010000452.1:0-4660 GCA_031429155.1 Verrucomicrobiota bacterium
CACCGGATCCTGCACCATCGCCTTCACTTCACCCGTGCCAGTCGTCGCGGGCGCGATGAACGTATTATCAAACGTCCCGTCAGCGTTGAAGCGCGCGAGGTGTTTCGTGTTCGTCGCCGGACTGCCCGCCGCGGTGAACGCACCGCCGACAAGCATCTGGCCATTCGCCAGTTGGATCATGGTATTCACCGTGCCGTTGATGCCGCCGTCCGTGCTGAAGCGCAGCGGATTACCGCTGTAAGTCGTGAGCCGGTTTGCGGCCGTGGAGCCGGCAGCGGCGTCAATAAGGCGGCTCACGTAGTTGCCGCCCGTCCACAGGCGGCCCGTGGAGGAAATGAGCACGCTGTTCACCGTCGTCGTGCTGTTCACGACCGGCACGCCGGTGTCGAAGAGCGGGTCCAGCGTGCCCGGCGTTTCCGCGATGACAGCCAGCGCCACGGCATTCGACGTCGCCACGCCGCCTGGGCCGGTGACCACGCAGTCGTAGGATCCGGCATCGCCCGTGGTGAGCGGATTGAGCGTGAGCGTGTCGGCGGTCACGCCCTGGATCGTGATGCCATCCCTGCGCCAGCGGTAGGTGAACGGCCCGGTGCCATTCGCCGCCGCGGTGAACGTGAACGACTGCCCCACCAGCCTCAGCCCGCCCACCGGCTGCCGCGAGATGACCGGGGCCACATCCACGAGCGGCGCGGTGGAAAGATCGAGCTTATAAAGTCCCGCGCTGGTCGTGTAGTAGGCCGCGACGCCGTGCTTCACCGCGATGAACGGCTGCACACCGCCGGGCAGTCCGGTCGCCGCGTAGTAGCGCCATGAGCGCCCGGCGTCGCTCGTCACAAAGAGCCGCCCGTCGTGCGTCGGTGCGTAGAGCACGCCGCCGTCCGCGGCCACGCGGAAGCTGAAAAAGCCGAGCCCCGTGGTGACGGGTGTCCAGGAATCGCCGTCGTTTTCCGACCGGTAGATCGTGTCGATCGCCTGATGGCTGGCGAACAGCGCCGTGCCCGTGCTCACCACATCTGTGGTGTTCACGATGGGCCCGACCGGGGTGAAGTCCACGAGCAGGCCATTGTTCACCGCCGTCCACGACGCGCCGCCATTCGTGCTGCGGAAGAGACCCGTGGTGCTCACCGCGCAGTAGAGTTTGCCGTTATGCAGCGTCACCGCCTCCGCGGCGATTTCCTCACCTACGACCGGCAGCGTGAGGCCATAAATCCCCGAGCTGGTCCGCGTCCACGTCGCGCCGCGGTCCAGCGAACGCCACACGCCGGAGAGGCCGACCACATTCTCGCGCTTCGTCGCGAAATACGTGTCCGCATTGAACCGGCAAAAATCCCAGTAAGCCGCCGCCGGGCCCAGCCCTGCGCTGGTCCACGAACTGCCCGCATTCAACGAACGGTAAATCCCGTCGCCGCCATTCGTCGCCGCCAGCGTCACTTCACTGAACGCCCCGAGGCGCCACGGCGTGATGTCGCTGCCGCCGTAAGTCAGCCCGGCACTCAGCCGCGTCCATGCAGTGCCGCCGTTCGTCGAGCGGTAGAAGCCTGACTCCGCCGCATTCGTCGCCGGCCCGCAGGTGAACACCGTACCATCCGGCGCGAGGGCGACATCCGTGGCATTGAACCCCGCCGGCAATCCGGTGACGGGTGCCCACTGAGCCCGGACAGGTTGGGCGAGAGCGGCTAAAAGCCCGCCAACAACGGCGAGCAACGGCAGGGATCGAATAGTAGTCATGGCGGGGAGATGAACGATGGCGCGCGGGTATTGGCACGAAACGAGACTGAATTCAACGCTAACCTCCCGCCTGTGGTCAAAGTTCCTACGGCTGCCTCCCGGCAAGTTTCTCTTGCACGGAAGAAGGCGGTTCCCCTATAATGCCGCCCCACTGGCAGCCCTGGCCATTCTTAATAGACCATCTCTGTCCATGCGCGTGCTTTCCCATTCCACCGCTTTGATCACCGCGCTGCTTCTGGCTGCGGGTTCTGCGGCATTGCGGGCGCAGACGGGCGTGAAAGACAAGCCAGCGCCAGTCAAACCCGTCGCTAAAGGAGCGACCGGTGCCGTAGGCCCTGTGGCTCCCCTTCCCCGGGTCTATGCGCCCGTCCGTCCCCGCGACGCTGCGCCGAAATATCCGTGGCGAAAGAGTATCCCAACGACGATTTTCTGGATCGGGGAAACGCCTACCGAGAATAATCCGACGCCCAATCACGCCAGTTCCTGGGACGTGAACTGGCAACTCCGCTACGGCGGCTTCGACGATCCAAACCGCGAAAACCGCACCTGGGATTTCCGGCCCAAAGCCTTCACTCCGGGTCTCAATCCGTTCTATATCGCGCTGCCATTCAACGATTTGACCAACCCGGAAGTCGCCAAGCTCATACCCTGGTATAAGAAGCGGAAAGCCGACGGTGCGAAAAGTGTCTGCCAAAGCGTGTGGGTCGCGGTCAAGCTCGGGAACAAAACTTGCTTCGCGCAATGGGAAGACTGCGGCCCATTCACCACCAGCGACCATAAGTATGTCTTTGAGGGCAAACCGCCGTCCACGAAAGGCAACGGCGGCGCCGGGCTCGATGTCTCGCCGGCGGTGCGCGATTTCCTCGGAATGAGCAGCGGCGCGCGCTGTGACTGGCGGTTCTGCGCCGAAGAGGAAGTCCCGGACGGCCCCTGGAAACGCTACGGAAGAAACAACACCTTCCTGAACAAAGAACAGCGCGACAACGAAGCCCTGCGCAAACAATACGAGGAACTCGTCCGCCGCCGCGAAGAGTGGCTCGCGAAGCAGAAAACAGCGAGAGTCCCGCAGTAGCCCGGGGGATTTCTCTGGCGCATGGCGCGTCCGCACGGTAAAAGAACGGCCCGGCCGCTCCCGCAGCCTGCACTAATATACCATGAATCAGAAACTGAAAGGCAAGTCCTACAACCAGGTGATGAACGAGTGGAAGGCGCAACAGTCCTTCCTCAAGCGCGCCAGCACCGGCATGTTGCGGCCGGGCAATGACGTCACCGGCGCATCCCGCATTTGGGGTTGGATCTGGCGATTGCTCATCCTGACGATTATCCCGCTGCTCATTTACATGGGCATCATCCGCATGCACGCCAAGAGTGGTGAATTCACGGATCAACTCTCCGTGGAAACCAAGCGCTTTCTGGGTGCCGAAAGCGTGGCCTTTCACCGTTCTCGCTGGGACTGGAACGGTGAACTCCGCACCGAGCACGTCAAAATCACCGGTGCGCCCGCCAACATCTTTTCCTCGGCCGATTTATCCCACGTGAATACCTGGATCACCGCTCCGGGCGTATTTCGGTCTGCATGGCATCTGGCAAAGGTGACCATCGCCAGCGCCGACGTCAATCTCCGCGCCGGGGCTGCACCAAAAACCGCCAGCGCAAAGATAACGCCGGAACTCCTCACCGCCGGCTGGGGCATCAATCCTGATTTTTCCCAACTGACGATTGACGGCTACGAGTGCGGAAAGCTCCACCTCACATGGGGTGCCACCCCATCCACCACCGGTGGACTCGCCGAAACCACCGCAAGTCTCACGCGCAATGGCTCCGGCTGGGATTTCACCGCTGCCGGCGGCAGTTTCCGGCAGGGCTGGCTGTCGGGCATCCGTGTCACCAACGCAGCCATTCGGATCGGCGAAGATGTCGCCGTGATTGACAAAGGCGACTTCACCCTGCCCGGCGGCGGCACCGGCTCCCTCAAGGGCAGCCTCACGCTGGGCGAAATTCCGGAGATCAACGTGACCATTCAGTTGGAAAACGCTCCCTTTCACCCCTTCCTCCCCGATTACTTCCACCGCTACGTCACCGCCGTCTGTCAGGGCAGCCTGACCCTGACCGGCTCCACCAACCGCAGCACCGGCATCCTCATGGACAGCAAACTGACGCTGAAGTCCGGGACGCTCAGCGGCATCCCCGTATTCCGCGCCCTCGGACTTGCCACCGGCGAGGCCCTGCTCGGGCAGCCGAACCTGACAGGCGGCCGTCTCAATTTCACCAGCCAGGGCTCCCAGGATCCGGGCAGCCTGGTCGTCGAGGCCACTGACGTCGTCGTTGAATCCGGCACGCGCATGAAAATCGGCCTCACCATGCGCCATGAGCGCAAGCAGGTGCTGGCAACGAGAGTCGAATCCTTCAAAGACAATCAGGGGGCCAGCAGCGCCGCCGACTCCGTGGCCACCAAAACCACCGGCACCCTCCGCATCGGTCTCCCGCCCGAAACAGCCGCCAAACTCAAGCCCTCCATCCGTCAGGCCTTTGTCACCCGTGAGGAGGACGGCTTCCACTGGATGGACATTCCCTGGCGTAATGACGAAATCGAATTCACTAGAGAGGCAGCCGACCGCATCCTTGAATTGCAAAACACAGGCGGCTGACCGCGGACACGCTGCGGTCTCTTCAATTCCTCAATTGCCGCAGATTGTAGAGGTGCTTCCAGTCCCTGCTGATCTTCCGCGCGCCGGTCTTCCGGTTTTCGCCGCTCTGGCCTCCGAACCAAGGGCGGTTCTGCTCAAACCAGCCGTTGATGAACTCCCGGCTGCCAAGGATCACGCCGTGGGTGAGGTGCTTCACTTTGCGCAGGAGCTGCTCGGATTTTATCCCACTCCCTCCGGCGAACCGCGCCTGCACTTTCTCGCTCAGGCCCCGCCGAATGACCTTG
>JANOZA010000453.1:0-6125 GCA_031429155.1 Verrucomicrobiota bacterium
GGCCGGGGGCGCTGGCTCAGGTATTGGGGGCGCGGGGGCCGTCGTGGCTGGTGAGTGCGGCGTGTGCGTCGGGGGCGTTCGCCATGGCGGCGGCGGCGGAGCAGATTGTGCTGGGAAATGCGGACATCATGCTCGCGGGAGGGTCGGATGAGTCGCTGAATGCGGTGGTGTATGCGGGTCTGGAGTCGGCGGGGGTGCTGGCGGGTGGCAGGGAGGACGCGGCGGTGCTGTGCCGGCCGTTTTGTGAGGACCGATCGGGGCTGGTGCCGGGGAACGGGGCGGGCGTGGTCGTGCTGGAGTCGCTGTCCTCGGCGACGCGGCGGGGTGCGGTGCCGCTGGCGGTGCTCAGTGGATGGTCCGTCGGGATGGATGCGGCCGGGCTGGTGGGAATGGACCCGCAGGGGGAGGGCTTGCAGCGGACGATGCGGGGGGCGCTGGCCAGGGCGGGTCTGGCTCCGCTCGACATCGCCTATATAAATACGCACGGAACGGGGACAGTGGCGAATGACGCGGCGGAAGCTGCGGCCATCGCGGCGGTGTTCGGCGGGGAGATGCCGGTGTGCTCTTCGAGCAAGCCGGTGACGGGTCACTGTCTGGGAGCGACGCCGGTGCTGGAGGCGGTGCTGTGCATGGAGGCGCTGCGCCGGGGGGAACTGCTGCCTGCTTTTCCCTGCTACGGGATAGACCCGGCGTGCGCCGCGTTGCGGTTTTCGCCGGGCGGAATGGTGCCGGGAATGCGACACGTGTTGAGCAACTCGGCGGCATTCTGGGGATTCCATGCGTCACTGGTTTTGAGCCGGTGGGGTTGAGGAATTGCAAGGACGGTGAAGAAATTTCGGGCGCGGAGGTTGAACGTGTGGCAGTTTGCGCGGTCCCTCTTTCCAGCATGTCCATCGCCTCTGAAGTCGCCGTCCTCGCCCGTGTTCACTGGAAAACCTTTCGTGCCAAGGCGCGGCAGACGGCGAGAACTTCGCGGCTCCTGACGGGGACGATCCTGCTGTTCCTCATCGGCTACCTGGTGGTGGGCTACTTCATGTTTTGCAAAGGCCTGGAATACATGACATCGCTGCCCGGGATCGGCCTGATGCTGGCGACGCGGGTGCTCTACATGACCTACTTCTTCTTTATGCTGATGCTGGTCTTTTCCAATGCGGTGCTGCTCTACAGCGCGCTGTTTCGGGGAAAGGAGACGGCCTGGCTGCTGACGACACCGGTGAGTCCGCGCTCGATCTTCGTCTGGAAAGTGATCGAGTCGTTCATCGTGAGCAGTTGGGGACTGGCGGTGCTGAGTGCGCCGCTGCTGGCGAGCGTGGGGACGACGTTCGGGGCGGGGCCGATGTTCTATGTGAAGTGCGCACTGGTCTATCCGCTGCTGCTGATGCTGCCCGCGGCGGCAGCGGGGATGCTGGTGGCGGCGCTGGTGCGCTACTGGGGCCGGACGCTAAAGATGGTGCTGTGGCTGGGGATGGCGGTGGTGGGCTGGAAGATCGTGACCGGCTGGGTGGGACCGGCGGACCTGGCGGAACTCGCGAAGACGACGGATATCAGCGTGGGCTTTAAGAAGGTGCTGGGGTTCACGGACGTGACGATGAACCGGTTCCTGCCGAGCGCGTGGATGTCGGAAATGATGCTGCTCTGGGCGCGCGGCTATGAGGCGAGGGGGCTGTTCTACGGACTGATGCTGCTGAGCTGGGCGCTGATGCTCGGCTGGCTGTGCGCCGTGGTCGCAAGCCGGGCGACCTACCCGGCATGGAACCTCAGCCAGTGGCGACGCGCCCGGCGAACGGGGCGGAAACGGAAGGCGTTTGGCGTGGCCTTGGATCGTTCCTTCACCGGCGGCTGGCTGCGGCACGTCCCGTTCCTCAGGCAGGACACCCTGGCGCTGATAAGGAAGGACTTGAAGGAGTTTTCACGCGATCCTGCACAGTGGATTCCCTGCACGATTGTCTTCACGCTGCTGCTTCTCTACGCCTCAAACCTGAACCGCGCCGCCGATGCGGACCCGAGCAAGCCGATGTTCAAACTGGTGCTCAGCAGCCTGAACTTCGGCGTGTGCAGCCTGACGCTCTCGACGCTGACCACGCGGTTCATCTTCCCAATGTTCAGCCTCGAGGGACGGCGGTTGTGGATCCTCGGACTCTCGCCCGTGGGCATGGCCCGTGTGTTCCGCCAAAAGCTGTTCCTCTTCTCCGGACTGATCGGACTGGCGACCTGCACGCTGATGTTCATCTCCGGCCTGAAACTCGGAATGCCAGGGCCAGACCTCACCTTCTACTGCGGCGCGATCGTGCTCATGAGCGCCGGCCTCACCTCCCTGGCGCTCACGCTGGGAGTGCTGTTCCCGAACTTTCAGGACACCAGTCCCGCGAAGATCGTGTCTGGATTCGGGGGGACGCTGTGCCTCATTTTGAACTTCATCTTCATCCTGCTGTTCATGGCCGTGTTCGTCTGGCCAGGCGTATTCGCGAACCAGCACAAAGGCGAGGAATTTGCCACGGAACGGCAAAATGTACTGCTCATGGCGTCGGGTGGCCTGATTCTGCTGACTACCGTGATCACGGGTATTCCAATCTTTTTTACTGTGAGGCGCATGAAAAAGCTGGAGCTTTTAGGAAATCTGTAATATTTATGGTCCTTAATCGCTTTCAACCCAACGCGCATGACCACCACTACCAACCGCCGAGTCGTCTCCGTCCCCAATCACTCCAACGATCCCAACGCCTATTCGTCAGGCGGAGGTTTGCATCAGAACTACGAGGATGATACCCACGACGATCTGGTGCTGCCGGCGGACAGCATGAGCCTGGCACCAGAGAATCTGGCTGAGCGCGTGCAAACGACCCAGCAGCGCCTGACCGTGCTGCGGGCCGAGGCGGAGTCACTGGAGCGCGAGAAACTGCAGTTCGAGGAACTCAGCCGCAAACAGAAGGACTTCATGCAGGGCCGCGGCGAGATGGCCGGCAAGCTCGGTCGTTCCATTGCCATGCTGGAGCGTGAAACCTACGAGGCGCAGAAGCGCGTCGAACAGTTGCTGGTCATCAAAGACAGCTTCCATCAGCACCTCGACGTGGTGGAGTCGCTCAACCCTGAGCAGTGGAATCCCCAGGAACTTCAGCACGACCTGACGAGGGCGCTGGGCATCATCGAGGACGCTCGCGAAGACTATCAGAAAGCAATGGCCCGTGTGCAGATGCTCACCGGGGCGCAGACTTCTTCCGTGCAGGCCGCTCCCGCGGCATCCTCAGCGAACCAGTCCAGAGAGTCGGCATCCAACCGCATCACAGGATTGCCCATGGAGATCAGCCGCAGCGCCTTCCGCACCTGGGCCTTCTGCGGAGCCGCCTTCACGTTGCCTCTGGCTGTAGTCGGAGTCCTCTACCTGCTCGTCCGCCTCATCGCCGGCTGAACCAAGCCCCCCTTAAATTCCACCCCCGGTTTCCACAGCCGCGCAACAACCGAACGACCATGTCCATGACCCGCAAATCCCGCAAATCATCCCAGGCCCGTCGCATTGAGCTCGAATCCCGTCTCAAGGAAATCCGCAGCCAGGAAACATCCATCAAAGAGCGCATCTACAAGCTCGAAGCCAGCATCGTCGCCACACCCGGCATTGAGTCCGGCCGGCGGCTGCGACTTTGGAATACCCTGCCCGCTGAGGAAAGCCCCGTGATTTCCCGCACCCGGCAGCAAACGCGCTACCAGCGGCAACTCAGAAACCAGGGTCGGTCCGGTCAGGCCCTTACCGCGCTGGGGCTTTTCGCCGTCGGAGTGCTGCTCGTGCTCTGGCTGATGTATCAGTTGCGGACTTACGGCCTGCTTTAAGAGGCGCGGACAGTTCCCGTTTGCATTCAAATATTCAGGGAAGCATGGAGGCGGAAGCCGGATGGTTTAAGTCCTCGTTTTCCGGCCATTCCAACCCCCAAATATCCCATCTGTAATGTCTGAACTCAGCATCAAAAAAGTGACCGGACGCGAAGTCATTGACTCGCGCGGCAACCCCACCGTCGAGGTGGATGTCCTGCTCAAGGGCGGAGCGCTCGGACGCGCCGCAGTGCCCAGCGGCGCCAGCACCGGGGAACACGAAGCCTGGGAACTGCGCGACGGCGACAAGAACCGCTTCCTCGGCAAAGGCGTGCTCAAGGCAGTCGCCGCCGTGAACAACGTCCTCGGCAAAGCCCTGGTCGGCAAAGATGCTTCGGATCAGGCGGCGGTGGATGCCCTGATGATAAAGCTCGACGGCACCCCGAACAAAGCAAAGTTCGGAGCCAACGCCCTGCTCGGCGTGAGCCTCGCAGTGGCCAAAGCGGCTGCCATTCAGCTCAAGAAGCCGCTCTACGCCTACCTTGGCGGCTCGAAGGCGAAGGTTTTGCCCGTCCCCATGATGAACATCATCAACGGCGGTGCCCACAGTGATGCGCCGATTGATTTCCAGGAGTTCATGATCATGCCCGTCGGTGCCCCCACCTTCAGTGAGGCCATCCGCTACGGCGCGGAGATTTTCCACTCCCTCAAGAAAGTCCTGCACGACCGCGGCCTCAGCACTGCTGTCGGCGACGAAGGCGGCTTCGCTCCCACGCTCAAGAGCGCGGACGATGCCCTCGCCGTGATCGCCAAGGCCACAGAGAAAGCCGGTTACAAACTCGGCGAGCAGATCTTTATCGCGCTCGATGCCGCCTCTTCGGAATTCTACGACAAGAAGCTCGGCAAATACGTGTTCAAAAAGAGCGACAAGAGCGTGAAGAGCGCTGAAGAACTGGTCGCCTACTACGCGAAGCTTCAGAAGAAGTATCCCATCATCAGTATCGAAGACGGCTGCGCCGAAAACGACTGGGCCGGCTGGAAAGTCCTGACAGACAAGCTCGGCACGAAGACCCAGATCGTCGGCGACGACCTCTTCGTGACCAACGTTCAGTTCCTCCAGAAGGGCATAGACACAGGCGTCGCCAATTCCATTCTCGTGAAAGTGAACCAGATCGGAACGCTCACCGAGACGCTGGATGCAGTCGCTCTCGCCCACAAGAACGGCTACACCGCCGTGATGAGCCACCGCTCCGGTGAAACCGAGGACAGCACCATCGCCGACCTCGCTGTGGCCACTAACTGCGGCCAGATCAAAACCGGCTCCATGAGCCGTTCCGACCGGATCGCAAAATACAATCAACTCCTGCGCATTGAGCAGGAACTCGGCGCCAAAGCCATCTACGGCGGGCGAATGAAACACTAATCGAACACCGTCATGCCGCCACGCACTCAGCCTTCCGAAACCCCGGCAAACGTCTGGGATGTCGTTATCAAGTTGGGTGCCGTGGCGGCATTTACGGTTCTCTCCGCCTGCCTCATCATTCCGCTCCGTCCGCGGTTCGCTGACTACGGAGAGCTGAAGGAAAAGGGACTGGCCCTCGAATCAGAACGCAACGCCCTGAAACGGGACATCGAGCGCCGTGAGGCTGAATTATTGATGCTGGAGCGCGACCCGGAATTCATCCAGATCAAGGCACGCGACACCCTGGATATGTGCCAGCCGAACGAAATCGTATTCCGATTCGAAGGCGACGGCGGAGAATAGCGCCAGGAGCCACCCGCAGGCTTCGATACGTTGTGAACTGCCCGAATGCAGCCGGCCCGAACCCCTTTCTCAGCACCACGAGCAGGGTTTACCAGAATCAATTATCCCAACAGGCTGTTCGCCAGACCCTGAAACCAATCTCTTACACTGGGCTGCGGTGACAGAGGCTTCCTCCCCGGCTGGATAGGATCCACCAGTTCCGTCCGGAAGAGATCCTCTCCGATATGCTCACCGAGAGCCCGATAGGCTTCAAACTGCGTTTCATCGTAGAGTTGTTGCGCAGTGCTCTCATGAGGAAATGACGGATTCCTGGCCCGGTATTTTCGCAGGAACTCCGACTCGTTGACGGTCATGGAAGGCTTGATGTAGAGCAGGAGTCCGAGCCGTCCCTGGCCATAGTCTATCCGGCACAGCAAGTAGTGGGATCTGTTGTTGCCACTTTCATCATTCCGAAGTTCCTCCAAGTCAGGATCAATTGTCACACCAAGGTCTGGCGAACAGCCTGTTGGGATAATTGATTCTGGTAAACCCTGCTCGTGGTGCTGAGAAAGGGGTTCGG
>JANOZA010000454.1:0-3938 GCA_031429155.1 Verrucomicrobiota bacterium
GATGGGCCGTCCGGAAGTCCCATCGCCTGTCATTTATATACGTTACCGGGGGGCTTCGACCCCCGGCTATTCATGGCGAACCCCGCCGGGGTTCCTCTGCGGGGAGTGTGCATGGCGAACCCCGCCGGGGTTCCTCTGCGGTGAGTGTGTGCATGAACATTCACCGTATTTGCAAAGACACCGCCTAGCCGCCGATGGCGATCATGCGGCGGCCGGGCTGGTAGTTTTCGCGGAAGTCGTGTTCCTTGGGTTTGCGGTCCACGGTGTCGAGGAGGAGGATGCGGAGGTCGTGGTCGGTGGCGCCGTTGCGGAGGGGTTTGAGGATGTCGGTTTCGAGGTGGCTGCCGAGGCAGGGGCGGAGTTTGCCGTCGGCGGTGAGGCGGAGTTTGTTGCAGTTTTCGCAGAAGTGGAGGTTGGTCATGGCGCCGATGAAGCCGATGAATTGTTCGCGTCCGGGGATCTGGAAGTAGGAGGCGGGGCCGTTGGTTTTGATGTCAGGGCGGGGGATGAGGGGGCCGTAGTGGTCTTCGATGACGCGGCGGGCGGCGCCGGTGGAGAGGAAGTTGAGTTCGGTGAGCATTTCGCGGCTGCTCACGGGCATGAGTTCGATGAAGCGGAGGAGGCAGCCGTGCTGGTGGGCGAAGTCGATGAGGGCGGGGAGTTCGCGCTCGGTGCGGCCTTTCATGAGGACGCAGTTGAGTTTCACTTTTTCAAAGCCGGCGGCGAGGGCGGCGTGGATGCCGGCGAGGGCGCGCTGGTGGAGGTCGCGTCCGGTGACGGCGGCGTAGGTGGAGGGGTCGAGGGTGTCGAGGGAGATGTTGGCGGTGCGGACGCCGCATTCGACTAGCCGTGAGGCCATGCTGACGGTGCTGTCTTTCTCCTCGGGCGGCGGGGCGGCGAGGAGGGTGCCGTTGGTGGAGATGCCGGTGTCGGTGATGGCGGGGATTTCCCTGAGCATGCGGAAGAAGGAGAGGACGGCGCGGCGGGTGAGGGGTTCGCCGCCGGTGACGCGGATTTTGTGGATGCCGAGGGCGGTGCCGATGCGGACGATGCGGATGATTTCCTCGTAGGTGAGGATGCCGTCGCGGGGGAGCCATTCCTGCTGCTCGTCGGGCATGCAGTAGAGGCAGCGCTCATTGCACCGGTCGGTGATGCTGATGCGCAGGTAGGAAATGCGATGGCCAAAACGGTCTTCCACAGTGTATAAGTTGAATATTCCCGTCCCCCCTGCGGCGGGATGTCTCCACACTCAACCCCAACCTCCCTCATCCCATGCAACCACGCGGCTGTGCCAAACTCATCGGGCTTTGTGCCCTGATTCTCTTTACTGTTATTCACTTCACCGGCTGTGCGGCGTCGAATCCCCAAACCCGGGCGCAGCAAAACCCGGCGCTGCTGGATCAGCTTTCCGCTGAGGACCGGGCGCTGGTGCTGAAGGGCACGATCAGTGAGGGGATGTCGAAGGACACGGTTTTTCTGGCCTGGGGTAAACCGGATGCGGTGACGACGGGGATGGATCGCGGGAAGACGACGGAAACCTGGCGCTATGCGACGCTGCGTCAGGTGTACTACGGTGGCGGGGTCGGGATGGGCATGGGCATGGGCTACTACGGCGGGCGGCATCACGGCGGACGTTTTTATCCGGCTCTGGATATGAACCTGTCGCCGCAGTATGTGCCGGTGACTTCGGCAGTGGTGAGGTTCCGCGGAGGTCGTGTCGTGGCATGGGAAACGTCGGACCGATGAACCGCGCGATTTTTTCACAGGGAGTGACGGCGGCGCTGCTGTCGTTGACCGCGGTGGCGGCACCGGATGGCGGAGCGCTCTACCGGCAGCACTGCGCGGTGTGTCATCAGTCGGAAGGGCAGGGGGTGCCGGGGGTCTTTCCTCCACTGGCGGCGTCGGATTTCCTGACAAAAGATCGTGAGCGTGCGCTGCGGGCGCCGCTGGAGGGGCTGAGCGGGGAGATCACGGTGAATGGCGCGAAGTACAACGGCGCGATGCCGCTGCTGGTGCTGGATGATGAGTCGGTGGCGGCGCTGATGTCGTGGATCGGCGGGAACTTTGGGAACAGCGTGGCGGAGTTCACTGTTGAGGAGGTGGCGAAGGTGCGGGCGAAGACGAAGTTCCCGACATTCGCGGCGCTGAGTGCGGCGAATGGATTTGCAACACTGCCGGCGGCTCCGGCGGGATGGTCATTGCGCGAGGCGGCGGTCCTGCCCGTGCAGCCGGCGCGTCTCGCGAAACGCCCTGACACTGGCGACATTTGTGTGCTGGCGGCGAGTGGCGAGGTTTGGTCGGTGCATCCGGACACCGGAGTCGCCGTGCCGCTGCTCATGCCGAAGAACTACCTGACAGATATGCCCGGCGGGGCGATGTGCCTCGGCCTGACGTTTGACCGCGCTGGGCGGATGTGGATTTCCAGCAACCAGACGGATCGCGGGCCGAAGCCGGTGGAGTCGGTGGTGAGTGTGTGGCGTTCCCAGCCGCTGACCGGCGGCGCTGCGCCACAGATGAAACTGTGGATGCAGGTGCGGTATCCGCATGGGATCGGCGGGTTCAATCACGGTGTCTCTCACCTCGCGGAAGGGCCTGACGGATTCATGTATCTGAGCAGCGGCAGCCGCACCGACGGCGGTGAACCCGGCAAGCTGGCGGATCATTACATCGGCGGCGAAGTGGCACTAACGGCTGGCATGTGGCGGCTCGATCCGCGCGCGGAGAAGCCTTATCCGGCAGTGTGGTGTCGCGGGTTGCGCAATCCCTACGGCTTTTGCTGGGATGCGTCGGGACGCATGTGGAGCACGGACAACGGCCCGGACGCGGACCGGCCTGAGGAGTTGAATCTGCTGGAGCCGGGGAAGCACTACGGCTTTCCCTTTCAGTTCGCCCATACTTCTGCAGACGACCGGCCTTACCCTTACACACCGCAGTTGCCGGACGATGTGCGGGTGACTCTGCCGGTGATGAACGCCGGGCCTGACGCCGGCGGCAAAGCAGGTGCGCCGATCGGCACGTTCAATCCGCATAGTTCTCCGGCGGGCGTCATCTGGGTGAACGGCGACACGTATCCGCCGGAAGACTGCGGCAGTCTGTTCGTCGTGCGCTACGGAAATCTGCTCGCGGGCAAGGATTGCGGATTCGACCTCCTGCGAGTGAAGCCGCAGTCACTGCCCGGAGGCGGGTGGTCGGCGGAGGTGAAAGTGCTCGCCGCTCCGCTGTCGCGGCCGATAGACATTATCGAGTATGCCCCGGGCCGGCTCTTCATCGCGGAATTCAGCCGGGGCACGAACTTCGCAGCCGGCATTTCGCAGCCGGGCAGGCTCCTCGAAATGAAGGTGCTGCCTCGCTGAGTCAGCGCGGGCACACCGCCCGGATGTAGGATTCCAGCGCGGCGATCTGATCAGGCCGGAGCTTTGCTTCGTGCGACATTTCCGGGACTATCTTCGTCAGCCATTCGGCGCGGGGGTATTTCAGCACCGGCTCCGGAGAGTGGCACGAGCCCGCACAGGTGATGTAAATTCTACGGCCCTCCAACGTGGACTGGCCCGCTGACGGCGCGGGCGGCAGGGGCGCCAGATCTTCCGTCGAGGCGCAGCCGACGGAGAAGAGGGACGTCACTGCCGCCGCAATCGCAGCAGCCAATACTGTGGGGTTGGAGGCCATTCTAGAAATGGAAGCCGAAGATGGTGCGCGTCATGAAGTCAGGCTCGTCGGCGATATTCGAAATCTGGAAGAGCGGGGAGACAACGATGAAGCAGTTCTTGTGGCGGTAGCTGAAGTTGGGGCCGGCATAAAAGCTGTGATCGCCGGCTTCCTCCCAGTTTTCGAACTCCACTTCGTGCCGCGCCTCTGCACCGATGGTGAATGACGGGTTTATCTGGTAGCTGACCCCGAACGTATTTTGCCAAACGCCGATTTGCTCTTCAAGGTCTTCG
>JANOZA010000455.1:0-6199 GCA_031429155.1 Verrucomicrobiota bacterium
CGGCGGGGGGCAGTTTCGGTGGGGGCAGGAGGGAGTCTGAGGGGCTGCCTCCCGGGGTCGCGCCGAAATCGCCCAGTCCCTGAACATTCAAGCCTCCCGCGTCGGGAGTGGCGGCAGGTGCCGGGTCTGCTTTATATTCGACAATCGCCGGTGCTTTGACCTTAAGCGCGCGGTCCATGCGGCTTTGGGCGGCGGTACGGGCGGGGCTGCCGGACATGCCGCTGCTCTTAAGGATCAGGTCGTAGTATTCACGGGCCTTGTCAGTGTCGCCGGCAGCCAACTTGAGGTCGCCGAGGCGGAGAAGGGCGAAGGCGGAGAAAGGAGTGGCTGCTTTGGCTACGGCATCGTATTCCTTTTCAGCACTGGCGGTGTCGTGGGATGCCACAAAATATTCGGCGATCCGAAAGGACGCGAGGTCGCGCAGTGGATGTTTTTCGTTTTTGGCGAGGAAGTCCTTGAGTAGTCCTATGGCTTCGCCGGGGCGTTCTGCGCTGAGTTTCTCCGCGGCGAGGATCAGCGCGCTTCCGGCTCCAGGCTTGCCGGAATGCTCCTCGGCGGCGGCCTTCAATTCGTTGACCGTCCCGGCGCGTGTGAAAGCGACGGCTGCGGACTTCTGTGCTGATTCACTCATAATACGCCAGCCCCAGTAGCCGACGGTGCCGGCAACGGCGAGGACGCCCACGAGGATGAGCTTGCTCTTATGTTTGATGAGCGTTTGCTCGAATCCGCTGGGCTCGTATTCGAGCACAGCGACAGGGGCTTTGGTTTTGGAGAATGCGTCGGCCATATTGGGGCGGGGGAGTCGCGGGTGTAAAAATGTCAGGCGCCGACTTTGGCGCGGGCTTCGTCGGCTAGAGCAGTGGACAGGTAGCGCTCTCCGGTGGAGCAAGCAATGGTGACAATGAGTTTTCCTGCATTTTCCGGACGGGAAGCCACTTTGAGGGCGGCGATGACGTTGGCACCGGTGCTGATGCCGACGAGGATGCCTTCCTCTTTGGCGAGGCGGCGGGCCATGGCGAAAGCGTCATCGTTGGAAACTTTGATTACTTCGTCCACGAGACTGAGGTCGAGGTTGTTGGGGACAAATCCAGCGCCAGTGCCCTGAATCTTGTGGGGGGCGGGGACGACAGGTTCACCGGCCAGAGTCTGGGAAATGACCGGGCTGGCTTCGGGTTCCACCGCGATGGCCTTGAAGCCCGGTTTGCGCGATTTGATGACGCGACTGACGCCGGTGAGGGTGCCTCCGGTGCCAACGGCGGCGACAAGGAAGTCCACTGCGCCGTCTGTATCATTCCAGATTTCCTCTGCCGTGGTCTTCCCATGAATGGCGGGGTTGGCGGGGTTGTTGAACTGCTGTGGCATCCAGGCGTTTGGTGTGGACTTGAGAATCTCCTCGGCCTTTTCGATCGCTCCCTTCATCCCTTTGGGGCCTGGGGTGAGAACAAGGTCTGCGCCGAGCATGGCGAGGAGCGTGCGGCGCTCAAGGGACATGGTTTCCGGCATCGTCAGAATGAGCTTGTAGCCTTTGGCGGCGGCGACGAAGGCAAGCGCGATACCGGTATTTCCGCTCGTGGGCTCTACGATGACCGTCTCTTTGGTGAGGAGTCCCTGCTGCTCGGCTGCCTCGATCATGGCCATGCCGATTCGGTCCTTAACGCTGCCGAGCGGATTGAAGAATTCGCACTTAAGCGCGACGGTCGCACCGACGCCTTTGCTGACGCTGTTGAGGCGCACCAGAGGCGTGCGGCCCACAGTTTCCACGATGTTATTGTAAAGATTGCTCATAAGACTAAAGACGAATTCAGGAAATTTCGGAAGGCAGCCATAATGCCGCGACAGGGTAGCGCAAGAATCTTTTGTGCGCAGAACCGGGCTGCCAAAGTGGAGTATGCGGCAAAAGCTTTGGCTGCTTGCACCGGAGCTGGCAGCCCCTCTCGGTCCTTTCCCTTGCGCCGCCATGTTAATTCGACGTCCTATTCACCCAACCCGCCATTTACGGACCATGACCCGCCTCTTTGGACCACATCCCGCGATCATCGCTTTTCTCCTCGCGGGCGGAGGCTTTCTGGCGCTCTATTTCGCCTGGAAGATTTTCTCACCACCGGCCTCGCTGCATCTGGGTGATGCTCAAGCGGACCTCACGCAGTTCATGGAATGGGCTTTGATGATTGCGGGACTGCTCATGTGGCTGGCCGGTGGCATCCTTTTGGGTCGTGAGAGGGGAATGAACGGATTCCTCGCGTTGTTGCTTCACCTGTTGCCGGTAATCGGGATCATTTTGATCCTTATTTATAGCAAGACACTCACGCCCCATGACGAGTGGGCCCGGCAGAATCCCGGGCTCGATGAGAAGACTGCCAAGCGAAGCTATCGCCCGATGAAACCGCTGTATTGATCCCTGGTTCTCACTTCCCCTTCTTCCCCGGCCGGTGCTCGCTGCGGAAGCGGCCAGGAGGCATGCCGACTTTAGTCTTAAAGACGGCGCTTAGATACTCCACGTAGCTGAAACCCGCGCGCTCCGCGACTTCGGAAATCGGGAGGTCGGTGTGGGCTAGGAGTTCCTTCACGCGAAGGATCTGCACCCTTGTGATTTCCTCGTGCGGGCTGTGCCCGAGCAGCTTTTTGAAGCGGCCCTCCAGCAACCGGCGGGAAAGGGCGGCTTCCTTTACAACGTGGTCCACGCAGATGCCTTCGCAGGCGTGTTCGCGAATGTAGCGAACAGCGCGGGCGACATTGGGGTCCTCCACGGCGAGCACATCCGTGCTCTGCCGGGTCGCAACGCCGGTCGGAGGGACAAGGAGGCAGTCCGCGCCAACGGTTTTGCCCGCCATCATACGGTCAAGCATGGAGGCCGCCTCATAGCCAATGCGCGCAGCGTTGGGGATGACACTGGAGAGTGGTGGATAGGCCAGCGAGCAAAGCAGTTCGTCATTGTCCACACCCAGCACGGCGACGTCGTCGGGTACAAGAATGGAGTGACGGCGGCAGGCGTCGAGCACGAGACGCCCTCGAATGTCGTAGCAACAAAACAGCGCGACGGGTTTGGGCAGATCCTGGATCCAGTGTCCCATGGCAATCATTTCTGCATCCTCATCCTGACCGGTCACGGCGGGCGGGATATACTCATGCACGCTGTGACCTGCTGCCTTAAGCAACGCGATCCAGGCTTCGCCGCGCATTCCCGACCAAACGAACTTCGGATCTCCGCACCATGCGAAGTGCTTGAAGCCGCGTTCCAGAAAGTGATCCGCTGCGAGGCGGGCGATGCCTGCTTCGTCAATCTCGCAGCAGGGAAGCTGGGGCAAAAGCCGGCCGGCGCTCATGTCCACCACCGGAATCCTGAGAGCAGCCACGGCGGCCGCGATTTGGGTATTCTCAATGCGGACGATGGCTCCATCTCCCTTCCAGTTCTTCAGCCATGCCGGTGGTTGATCGCCGCGGCCCTGCTCCGCCATGTAGATGGACCATGGCTTATTCTCCCTGATGTAGGACTGCACTCCCGCAAGGAGACCCCGCGCATAGGCGTTGGAGGTCTCGATCAGAAGAGCAACTTTCGGGAGGGCGGGCACGGTAGATGAACATTGGCGGGTGGCCAAAAGGTTGCAATATCCGGGAGCCTGCTCACCCCGCTGCTCACCTGGCAATCAGGCCGTCAGGACAGTGTAAATGCCGGCAACTTGACGATCTCTCCGCCTTTCATTGCGGACTCATGGGCGCAAAGGCCAGTGCAGGTCCAGTTGGCGGACTGACGGGCGTTGGGGAATGGATCCCGGCCTCCACAGAGCGCGCTGAGAATTTCGTGTGTAATGTGCGGATGGCTCCCCCCGTGGCCGGATCCCTGAGCAAAGCTGAGGTGCGAGTTCTTGGCGAGATCATAGACCCCCTTGGTCGTGAATTGCTGGATCTGCTTGGGCAGCAGTTTGGCGTAGTCCGGTGCCTTCACCTGCTTCGGAATCTTGTCCTCGGGCAGTTTGGCGCGGTGCATGATGAGCGACTGCCCCTCAACGAGCGGCCACTCGATAGAGGTCTTGTCGCCATACACGTCAATGCTCTCGCGATACTGACGGGCCGTGTCGAAGAGGCTTCGGACGATGCGGGCCGATACATCACTATTGCGGAACTTGATGTGCGCCGATTCCACGGCGAACGGACTCCCGTAGTGCTTTTGCAGCTCCCTGGTGACAGTGCCGGATCCAAAACAACTCACGTATTCCGCATCCGCATCGGCCATGCCGCACACGGGGCCTACGCAGTGAGTGGCATACCACATCGGCGGCAGGCCGGGCCAGTAACTCGGCCAGCCTTCCATGTCCTGCTGATGGCTCGCCTGAACGAATTGCAGGCGCCCGAGGATACCTTTGTCGAGGCACTCCTTCATGTAAAGGTACTCCCGGGCATAAACCACGGTCTCGGCCATCATGTATTTGAGGCCGGTCTTTTTCACGAGTTCCACGATTTGCTTGCACTCATCCATGGTGGTCGCCATGGGGACGGTGCAGCATACGTGTTTGCCGGCTTTGAGCGCCGCGATGCTCTGCCAGCCGTGGTCCGGGATGGGGGAATTGATGTGGACCAGGTCAATGCCGGGATCCTTGATTAGTTCCTTGAAGTCGGTGAATCGCTTTTCGATGCCGAAAGCGTCGGCGATCTCATCCATCTTCTCCTTGGAGCGCTGGCAAATGGCGACGAGCTTCGCCTGCGGGTGGCGCTGGTAGATGGGGATGAACTCTGCTCCGAATCCGAGGCCTACGATTGCGACGTTGACGGTGGTGTATTTTTTCCTGGGTGTTGCTGGCATGGTGGTATGTATGAACGAGTGAGGCTGTTCTGAGGATTTGCGCGTAGTCTGGATGCGGACTGCTCAGTAAACCAGCGATTCTTGCGCTTTTTGATTACGACTTTGCGTTCTGCGGCGGAGAACCCCTTCACATGGCTTTCTGGGTGCGAAAACTGCTCCCAGTCTTGCTAATTCCGAACATTGAAGTTGACATCAAACTTTTCTCCATGCATCCCGGCTACCATGAAAAAAGTTCCCTACCTCGAACTCAAGAAGTTTTTGGGCTCTGTACTCCACCCTGACTGGACCATTGAGCACGAATCGGCCGATCACGCCATTCGCAAGTTTGCCCGAAAGGCGGAGGACAAGGTCCGGAAGGCCATTCTCGCCGATATCCATCACCTCCTCACCGAGCGCCATAATGACGATCTCGAGAATTTCGTTTGCGAGGACGCCCGTGGAGATATTTTTCCGCCCGCGCTTGGCTTTACCTATGCCGACTGGCTCAAGCATGTTGGGGAAGTGATTTCCAGCACACCCATGACGAAGAGGGCTCCTGCTCCTGAGATTAAAGCCCCGGCGGCCAAAAAAACCGCAGCCGCCAAGAAGGCTGCTCCGCCTGCCAAAAAGCCAGATGCTGCCAAGAAGCCGATTTCCGCGAAGAAAAAGTGACATGCGGCCCTGGCCCTCTGAGGTAAGGGGTGTCGGGAACTCTCGTCTTGGGTAGTGGGTTCTTGGGCTGTCCTTCCTGATTTGCCGGGGATGGGATTAGGGTACTACGGAGGGCGGGATTCCTTACCGTCCCGTTCGGAGCTGGACCATTAGGAGTGTCCCGAGGATTTCGGACAGAGATGGGGCCTGATTGCCGGGTGTTCGGCTCGCATCTTTGCGGAAATGCGAAAAATTAAGAATTTTTCGTAACAATTTGGACGAAAATCCATATACTGAGAGTGAGGGGTGCCGTCTTTGCGCTAATGCAGGCCTGCTGCCCCTCCACCAATTGTCATGAAACGGACCCTGTTCCTTCTCTACGCAGCGCTCTCATTGGAAGGGCACGCCCAGACCACAACCACGCTCGTGCCTCTCCAGTCTGTCTGGAAGTATCTGGACAACGGGACCAATCAAGGCACGGCTTGGCAGGCGACGGGTTTCAATGACAGCACCTGGGCACAGGGCCCCGCAGAACTGGGTTACGGGGACGGGGGGGAGGCGACGGTCGTGGGGTACGGCCCGAACTCCGGTGCTAAATACATCACGACCTATTTTCGGAAAAGCTTCGCGGTCTGAGGTGGACCCGGATCTCCGGCCACAGGAACGCTAAACTAAGCTATGGTGGCTGGGTGCAGGGGAGGTGTAGTGGATCATGAGCAGGGAATCAAGGATGGAGTGGGGAGCATGAGAAGTGGCCGTGGGGAGTGAAGT
>JANOZA010000456.1:0-7754 GCA_031429155.1 Verrucomicrobiota bacterium
CTGACAAATTCACCACTAAGCGTGGCGAAGGCGATCTCCGGATTGTCCTTCTTCAATCGCAGCGCCGTGCCGAGGTCCGGCACGACGAGCACATTCGCGAGCAACTGATGCACCATGGTGCGCACGGTGTCTTTCGCTTTCACGATATCCGCCGCCCACGCGATGCCGCCCTCGGGCGGGGTCAGCATTTGATATTCACTGATCGTCCGCAGCAAGTCTTCCGGCAACACGAGGGCCTTGCCGAGGCTGTTGCGCGTGAGAACATCAATGATGTTCTCCGCCACCAGCGAGTTGGCGACGAGCACGGCCTGAAGGTTCGAGCCGAGAGCGGCTTCGATTGCCGGGATATATTCGCGGTCCACTTCGATGAACTGCGAAAGCAGGCCGCGAATGCCGCCAAGGAAGAAGTCCGGATCGTTCAAGCCCTTGAGCACTTCCTGAGTGCCCTTTTCCAGACCCTCGCCCTGCGCGATGAGCTGCTGCAGCAGTTGCGCCCGGCTCGTCCTCTCACTGTGCATCCGGGAAACTTCAGCCAGCTTCCGCGCGGACTGTTCCAGACCGATCTCCACCGCCTGGAGTTCCTTCTCCCGGTGGTGCATCTGCACTTCGTGGCCTTCGATCTCCCCGCGGAGTTCCTCGATGCGCTGCTTCAGTTCGCTCTCCTCGCGGAGCCGCGTCTCGCGCTCACCGTTGAGGGATTCCACTTCCCGCTGGAGTTGCTCCTGACGCTGGCGGTCGGCATCGGCCTGACTGGTGTGGCTGCCGATCTCCGCCTGCGCGGAAATGATGACGCCCTCGGCGTTGTGCATGCACTGACGGGCTTCGCGCAGCGTACGCTCGATGCGCATCTTCTCTTCGCGCGCCGTTTGAGTGATGTGGGAGTGCTCCTCGATCTGCTCACGCTGCCGCACAATGTTTTCGCGGATCGCATTCAACGCGCTGTCCGCAGACTTCAGCTCATCCTCCTGGTGAGAGAGCCGGTCCATATTCGTCTCCACGTCGTGCTGATTCTGAGCGATCAACTGCTCCAGTTCGCGTTCGCGCTCGCCGTTGAATCCGATGCGGCTCTCGGCGGAGTGAATGTGATTCTGCCGGTCATTCAGCTGGTGCCGGATACTGGTCAGCATGTTCTCCAACTCGCGGAGTTCCATGCGGTCTGAGGAAAGCTGGACCTCATCCTCGTGGATTCTGTCTTCTAGTTCCGTCTGACGCCCGCGCAGACTGCCGATACTGGTTTCCAGTTCACTGTGTTCGGCAGCGAGTTCATGGTAACGGCGATAGCTCAGGTGCGTGTCGAGCACGAGCACGTCGCTGTGCAGTTCCTGATATCGCCGGGCCTTGTTCGCCTGCCGCTGCATGGAGCCGATCTGCCGCTTCATCTCCGTCAGGATGTCGGTCACGCGCAGGAGATTCGCCTCGGTATATTCCAGCTTCCGCAGCGCCTCCTTCTTCTCCGACTTGCTCTTGGTGATCCCCGCGGCCTCTTCAAAAACCTGCCGCCGGTCTTCCGGTTTAGCGGAGAGCAACATGTCAATCTTGCCCTGCTCCATGATGCTATAGGCGCTGCGACCCACGCCGGTATCCATGAACAGCTTGTTGATGTCCTTGAGCCGGCAACTGTTGCCATTGATCTCATACTCACTCTTCCCGTCGCGGAAAACGCGGCGCGAAATGCAGACCTCATTGAACTCCATGCCCAGGCTCTCGCAGTTGTCGAAAGTGAGGCTGACCTCCGCCATGCCCACCGGCTTGCGTTTGTCCGTTCCATTGAAAATGACATCCGCCATTTCACCGCCCCGCAGCGCCTTGGCCGAAGTCTCGCCCAGCGCCCAGCGCACGGCATCCACGACATTGGATTTCCCGCACCCGTTGGGCCCGACGATGGCAGTGACCCCCTCGTGGAAGTCAATGCGGGTCTTGTCGGCGAAGGACTTGAATCCGTGGAGGTCGAGGCATTTCAGGCGCATAGTTAAGATTTCTGGAAGTTTCTGATTCCCAAAGGGGAGAATGAAGCGTGATCATGGCCTGGATTCCTCAATTGCCAAGAACTTTTCCTTTCAGTCGCAAGATATTGTGGCGGTATTTTGGTGAGGCACAAAATAAGGGACGTGAGGCCAGCCCTTGCGGTGTCCGCCGGGACAGCTACAATCTCAATATGCGCTTTGCCATATTCCAAGTCCTTGTTCGGTCCTGTTTAGCCGTGCTTCTCTCCGCAGCATTTTTCACCATTACACTCTCAGCTCAGGAAAGTGCCGCCCCGGAATTCCGCACCTGGAAGAACAATTCAGGCAAGGAGATGGAGGCCGCGCTGCTGTCCGTCACGGGTGAGGTAGGCCGGTTCAGGAAGCAGGACGGAAGCGAATTCGATTATCCACTCGCCAACCTAAGTCCGGAGGACCGAAAAACAGCAGCTGACGCTGCCGCCAAAATGCCGGCAGCCAATCCCGCGGCGAAACTCAGCTTCCTGGGAGTGCCGATCAGCGGAAAACGGATCGTCGTTTGCATGGATGTCTCTCTTAGCTTCCGACGCCGGCTTGCAGGAAAGGATCTGGTGGCGCTTGCTGCCGAACTGCGGCGCTTCGCCGCGGCGGTTCCTGACGTCGTAAGTCTGAACGTAATTTTGTTCCATGCGAACGCGGATAAATTTAGGGCCGACGCGGGGCCACTGAATGCGACCTCCCGGGCGGAACTCGAAAATTTCATCGCCCCATTTCTTGAACCCGGCACCAACGAGAATTCGCAAACCCGCAGCACGCGCTTTGGCAAAGACGGCAAAGATTCGGCGGGAACTGCGTACCTCCCATTGATGGTGGAGGATTTCCCGCAAACAAACCAAACTTCCGGTGGCTCACGAAGCGATCTTGCCATCCTTGCGGCGTTGTCGGAAAAACCGGATGCGATCCTGCTGCTGAGCGAGGAGTTTCCCGAAGTAAAAATGCAGGGGAGCGACAAGCCTGTTGGAAATCCAAAAGTTATAGCCTATCTCCAGGAAGCCCACAGAAAGGCCATCGAAGGAGGGAAGAAGTGCATCCTGACGGTCTTTTCACCTCCACCACCCAAAGAACGCAAGACAATGACTGCCGGCCAGAAAGAAGCCCCTTCGTTGTATCGGAGGCTGGCGGAAATGACGGGCGGGAAACTGGCAACGATATCCGCGGACGCTAAATAGAGTGGTCCTTCCACTCGCTCTGCTTGCAGGGGCATTTTCTCTCCTTGCCGCTCAAGGCATACCGATTAGAGAGCCGCTCCTTTTTCATGGCAACCATAGTGCAAAAATACGGCGGAACATCCGTCGGCAACCCGGAGCGTATCAAAAACGTCGCCCGCCGCGTGCTGGAGACGCAGCGTGAGGGGAATCAGGTCGTCGTCGTCGTTTCCGCGATGAGCGGGGTGACGGACGGGCTGATCAAGCTCTCGCGCGAAGTCTGCGACGAACCGGTGGAGCGGGAAATGGATGTGCTCCTCGCGACGGGCGAGCAGACCACGATCGCGCTGCTTGCGATGGCGATCCAGGGGCTCGGCGGCAAAGCGTTTTCCTGCACCGGAGCGCAGGCCGGAATCGTGACCGACGGCGTTCACACCAAGGCTCGTATCAGCAATATCACACCAAAGGAAGTCCACCGGATGCTGGATGACGGGAACATCGTCGTCATCGCCGGATTCCAGGGCATCACTGCTGAGGGCCGGATCACGACGCTGGGCCGCGGCGGCAGCGATCTCACGGCCATCGCGATGGCAGCGGCGATCAAGGCGGACCTTTGTCAGATTTTCACCGACGTGGACGGCGTCTATACCGCCGATCCCCGGCTGGTGCCGGATGCCAGGAAGATTCCGGTCATCAGCTATGAGGAAATGCTGGAAATGGCCAGCAGCGGCAGCAAAGTGATGCAGAGCCGCAGCGTGGAATTCGCGAGCAAATTCGGCGTGCCGTTCGAAGTGCGGAACAGCATGAACCACAACCCCGGCACTCTCGTTACCCAGGAAAACATGAGCATGGAGTCCGTCGTCATCCGCGGTGTCAGTCTGGAGAAAGACCAGGCGAAGATCACCATCACCGCCATCCCCGATCAGCCCGGCAACGCCGCTCGCGTCTTCAAGGCCATCGGCGATGCCAATCTGAACATTGACATGATCATTCAGAACACCAGCCGGGAAGGGGAGGCGCGCATTTCCTTCACGCTGCACAAGAACGATCTCAAGAAGGCTAAAGAAGTCCTCGCCGTCGCGGCAGGCACGATCTCAGCCAAAGTGGAAGTCACCGCCGTGGACGGCATCGCCAAGGTGAGTGCCGTGGGCATCGGGATGCGCAGCCACAGCGGCGTGGCGGCCATCATGTTCAGCGCGCTCGGCGATGCGGGCATTAACATTGACATGATCTCAACGAGTGAGATCAAGATCGCCGTCATCGTGGACGAGAAGGATCAGGAGAACGCCGTGCGGACCGTCCACGGGGCCTTCAAGCTGCACGAGGCGAAGTAGAACTGGTCAATCCGTGACGGTCTTGCCGGTTTCCGTGCCGGGCTGCGCAACCTCGGCGTCCCGCTGCTGAGCGATCAACTTGTTGAGCGCAGCCAGAATTGCCTCCTGCCGCGCTGCTGCGGCTTCTGCCATGCCGAACATGGTAGCCATGAGCACACAAAATCCTGCGGACGTAAACAACATGAAACCAACAGGGCTGATGACAATAGAGGAGCCGCGAGAACCGACGCCGATCAAAAATCCCGCCCCGAGGAGTGTGGCCGCTAAAGTCCCGAATAGAATGGCACCACAGCCGCTTTGATTTTGACTGGCCTGGAAAGGCACGCCGTCCGGAGCTGACGGTCCCGGGGAAACAAAGTGCGCGATCGTTGGTGTATCTCCGCCCCCCGTGGCCGCTGGAGTGGCCGGCTTGATCTGTGCAGTCGTGATATCGGCGAAAACTTTTCCAAGTGGCTTCCAGTCCGTAGTATTCACCGGGGCGATGAGCGTGTCACGTTTGATGGCCCGTTCTCCATAAAGCTGACGCAGTTCGGCTTCTGTGTAGGCTTTGTGTGCATGCTCTGGAAGTGCGACAAAGAAGCGGGCGGCGTCGGGGAGCGGTGTCATGGCGAAGTGTTGTGAAATCAAATGCGGTCACGGAACGACCGCGCTACTTTGCGGGCCAGTCGGCGGAATCGGAGCGGGCTGTTTGCAGATAAGCATTCAGTTTGGCGGCTATGTCCAGGTATTTGGCGGCGACGTTCGTCTTTTCACCGGGGTCATTTTCAAGATCATAAAGCACCAGCGACGGGCCGGCCTTCTTGCCGCGGATGGCTTTCCAGCGGCCCTGATAGAGTGCAGCCTGGCTGAAGCCGCCTTCGTGGAACTCCCAATAGAGGTATTCATGCGACGGCTGCTTCTGCTGGCCGAGTAGAGTGGGGGCGAAGCTGATGCTGTCGCGATCCCGGGGCAGGGGAGTGCCGCTGAGTTCGCAGGCGGTGGCCATCCAGTCGCCGAAATAGGCGACGTGTTTGCTCTCGCTGCCTGCGGCGATTTTGCCCGGCCACCATGCGATGAACGGCACGCGGATGCCGCCGTCGGTGAGGGCGCGCTTGGTGCCATTGAGCGGGCCCGATGGCTGAAAGCGCGTGAGGTCGTGGCTGGCTTCGTTGTGGGGGCCGTTGTCGCTGGTGAAGATGACGAGGGTGTTCTCCGCGAGCTCGAGTCGCGTCAATTCGTCCATAAGGCGGCCGACGTAGCTGTCCATGCGTGTGACCATCGCGGCCTGGCCTTTGTCAGGCTCGGGCCAATCCTTGTCTTTATAGATGCCGGGGTCGGGGGCTTCGGTGCCGTTTTTCAGCGCTCCGTTCCGCTCGTTGTTGGCGTGAGGGACGACCATGCTCCAGTAGATAAAGAAGGGTTTGTCCTTTTGGGCCGCGAGGCATTTCATGACTTCGTCGGCGAAAAGATCGTCGGCATAAACTTTCGCCGTGGTGGCATATCCACCGCCATCGTCGCCGACGGGAGTGACGACGTTCGGCAGGCTCACGCGCTCTTCGTTTCGCCAGAGGAATGAGGGGAAATGATTGTGCGCGTGGTGCTGATTGAGGTAGCCGAAGAACTCATCGAAGCCGTGCTTTCGCGGGAGTCCACACTCCGCCGCGCCCACATCGCCGAGACCCCATTTGCCAATGAGGGCGGTGCGATAGCCGGTTTTTTGCAGCAAGCCGGCGACGGTGATGTCTCCCGCCCGCAAAGCCTGTGCGGGTGGATTCGCTTTCCCCGCATTCCCGCGGACGCGCGTGTGGCCGTGATGCTGGCCGGTCATGAGCACAGAACGCGACGGCGCGCAGACTGTCGCACCAGCATAGAATTGCGTGAACTTCATCCCTTCGCGAGCCATCCGGTCAAGGTGGGGCGTCTGGATGACCTTCTGCCCGTAGCATCCGAGTTCGCCGTAGCCGAGATCATCGGCCATGACCCAAATGAGATTTGGGCGCAGCGGCTCGCCGGTGGCGGACCGGCACAGCATCAGTGAAAGTAGCAGGCTAAGGAAGCGGATCATGCGGCACTGGGTACGTGCCTGCGCGAGAGGCAAGTGCCCGGGGCCTACTTCATCATGGGCTGCCCGCTCCATTTCCCCACCACCATCTGCCATAACTGCGACATGGTTCCGTCACTGAGGTCCCGGAAGTAGATCAGTTTCACATGCTGCCCGGGCTGCGCGGGTTCGAGGACGATCCCCCACAGAGGGCTGATGAGATCGGGCCGCTTTGCATAACGGAGATCGCCGATCACCCCGGGGTGCTGCGGATGCAGGCCCATCCAGTCGTCGGAGAAATGCTGAAAGCGGCGGACATCCTTCGCCTGAACGCTCTCAACCGGCAGCGAGATGAGGGGAGGAACAGGATGTTCCGGGTCCAGCAGGGGAGCACTGGCGGTGCCGAGTAAGCCCACGCCACCGGTGATTCCCGGCCGCACGCAAACGACCTCACAAATTCCATCATGAACATACAACCCTCGCCAGACCATGATATTGCCGAACGAGGGCTTTACCGTGAGTCGTTCGGCCACATGGCCCGACATCGCAGCCCGGGCTATGACGGCTTCCTTCGCCCGCTGCTGCTGTATGAGGCATAGTGAGAGATAGGCGCATACCCAGGTCAATGCCATTACGGCGGGCGGTCTGCGTCCGCGCAACCACCCCATGATTGCTCCAGCGAGGAGCGGCAAGGTAAGCAGCGGATCAATGACGGAGATCAGATCCCACGACTCGCGTCGCTCTGAAAACGGCCAGAGCAGATGAGTGCCGTAGCTCGTCCAGGTATCACACAAGCCGTGCGTGCCCGCGGCGGCCAGCGCCGGCAACCACATGCCACGCCAAACTCCGGGGCGGCGGCAGACGAGTCGCAGGAAATTCGCCAGCACCACACCGAGCACCGCAATAAACGGTATCGCCACGAGCGCGTGGGTAAAGTGACGGTGGATTTGGAGAGTGAACAGCGGATCGCCTGGCGAGAAGAGGAAGACATCCGCGTCCGGCAGCACCGCCGCAATGAATCCCGCCAGCGCTGCTTTTTTCCGCAGTTCGACCGGTGCCACAAGCAGTGCCACCACTATTCCCAGCGCCCCATGCGTTACTGAATCCATCCGTGCGTTTTCAAATACGATTTCTGCCCCCTATGCAAAGGTGTTTCTATTTAAGGTAATCAAACACAGCCCGGACACATCGAGCTACTGTAAGCCATACTTACCACCGCATTCCATTTCTGATTACAATCATTGTATGTAGTTAT
>JANOZA010000457.1:0-7723 GCA_031429155.1 Verrucomicrobiota bacterium
AATGGTTATCCGTTACAACTGTGTTACACCCGATTTTCCCATTCCCCCAATTTCCTCTGTAACCGATTGATTCTAAAGGTGGCTCGAGACGGATTCGAACCGCCGACACGAGGATTTTCAATCCTCTGCTCTACCGACTGAGCTATCGAGCCTTATAACTGCCGCCTTGGTCATTGCTTGACCGGGCGGAGTGGGGCGAGTCATAGCCTGGGGAGTCATCCCGGCAAGTGGTTTTTCACCGGGATGTGAGTTGGTCAATTTTCTACCGGGCGGCGAAGGGGGCGGGGAAGGGGGCGAGGGTCAAAGGCCCTGCGTCTCGAGAATTACGGGGCAATGATCGCTGCCTCCAATCTCCGGGCGTATCAGGCAGGATTTCAGATTCTCTTTGAGGCTGGCGGAGGCAAGCCAGTAATCTATCCGCCATCCGACATTGCGTCCGCGGGCTCCGCCCCTGTAACTCCACCAACTGTATTGCTGCGGGCGCGAATCAAAGTGCCGGAAGGCGTCCACGAATCCGGCTGCCACGATGCGGTCAAAGCCGGCGCGTTCCTCATCGCTGAATCCGGGGCTGAAGTGGTTGGCTTCGGGCCGGGCGATGTCTATTTCCTTGTGCGCCACGTTCAGATCGCCGGCGAAGAGCACGGGTTTTTTCTTTTCCAGGCTACGGATGTAGGCGAGGAAATCCGCATCCCACTTCATGCGGTAGGGCAGGCGGGCGAGTTCGGCCCGGGCATTTGGTGTATAGACGCAGACGACGAAGTAACCGGCGAACTCTGCAGTGATGACGCGGCCTTCGCCGTCGTGCTCCGCGATGCCGATGCCGGAGGTGACACTCAGTGGCTTCACTTTCGTGAGAATACCGGTGCCGCTGTAGCCAGGCTTGGCCGCGCGATTCCAGAGGAGTTCGTAGCCCTTGAGCCAGTCCCACTCCAAAGTAGCCGGGTCCACTTTGGTCTCCTGGAGGAGGATCAGGTCGGGTTTTTCGGCGAGGACGAATTCCGGGAAGCCTTTGCCGAAGACTGAGCGGAGGCCGTTCACGTTCCATGTGATGAGTTTCATGGCCTGCCCACTGGGGCAGAGCTTGCGCCGGCGCAACCCGGCTGCTGCAGGGGTAATTTTACACCCGGAAGTCTTGGGTTGTGGCAGTTGGGCAATCGTGTCGTGATTTCCTCGCGCATCCCAGGGAGGGCTGGATTATTCGCAGCCTTCCGAAAGAGAACGATTCCGCGGAGAAATGCTTTACGTCTGCTGCGGGCCTGCCAGGCTGCGCGCACATTTCCAGCCATGCCACACTTTCTCGACCGCGCCGCCACCGTTGCCCCGCCAGGATTCAGCCGCTGGCTCGTCCCGCCCGCCGCCATCGCGGTCCACATGTGCATTGGGCAGGTGTATGCATTCAGCGTATTTAAGAAGCCGCTGGAAGGGCAGGGGTGGACTCAGGCAGATGTGGGAGTGGCATATTCCATCGCGCTGGCGCTGCTGGGGCTGTCGGCAGCGGTGTTTGGAAAGTGGGTGGAGCGCAGCGGGCCGCGGAAGACGATGCTCGCCAGCATGGTGTGCTTTTGCAGCGGACTGCTGCTGACATCGCTCGCCATTCGCTGGCATCAACTCTGGCTGCTCTACGCAGGCTACGGTGTCATCGGGGGAGCCGGTCTTGGGCTGGGCTACATTTCGCCAGTATCCACGCTGATGAAATGGTTCCCCGACCGGCCCGGGATGGCGACGGGGATGGCGATCATGGGCTTTGGTGGCGGAGCGCTCATCGGCGGGCCGCTTGCCGAGGAGTTGATGGCGCACTTCGGCGGCGGCCCGGGCGGCGCTCAGAATGCCTTGCTCGTTATGGCGGCAATCTACGCGGTCTTTATGTGTTTTGGCGCACTCCTGATACGAGTGCCCGCCGAGGGATGGAAACCGCGGGGCTGGGAACCGTCGGCTCACGTAAAACCGCTGATCACCAATGCGAACGTGTCCGTGGATACCGCCTGGAAGACGCCGCAGTTCTGGTGCCTGTGGGTAGTACTCTGCATGAATGTCAGCGCCGGCATTGGCATCCTCGGCCAGGCGTCTCCCATGATTCAGGATATGTTCAAAGTGACACCCGCGGCTGCGGCGGGTTTCGTCGGGCTGCTGTCGTTGTGCAATCTCGGTGGGAGATTCTTTTGGTCGTCCATTTCCGACCTGATCGGACGGAAGGGTGTCTATTGCATCTACTTCATCCTCGGCGCGGCGCTCTACATGAGTGTTCCCTGGACGCAGGGGCGCGGGAGCGTGACGCTCTTTGTCATCGTCACCGGCCTCATCCTGACCATGTATGGCGGCGGCTTTGCCACCATCCCGGCTTATCTCCGGGACTTGTTCGGAAGCTACCAGGTGGGAGCCATTCACGGGAGGCTCATCACCGCATGGAGCATGGCGGCGATCATCGGCCCGCAACTCGTGGACCGCCTTTCTCAGGCGAACAAGAAGTCCATGCCCGTCGAGCAGGCCTACAATTCCATCTTCTACATCATGGTCGGACTGTTGGCGCTCGGCCTCATCGCCAATCTCCTCGTGAAGCCCGTGGACGCCAGGCACCACGTTCAACCTGCCAAATCATAATTCCATGAAATCCCTCCTCACCTGGCTCCTCGTCATCGTCCCCCTCGGCTGGGGAATCACCAAGTCCGTTCAGAAATCCCTGCCGCTTTTCCGCGCCGATGCTCCGCCCCCGGCGGCCGCACCAAAATGAAATTCCCTGCTGGCGGGACTTGTCATCGCTCCGCTGGCTCGCTTATATCCACCACCACATCCCAAACTATGAAATCACCCGCACTTACACTCGCCTTCGCCGCAGCCTCACTGCTGCCTGTTTCCACATTCGCCGCTGATGCCGTAGCGCAGCCGGGCGGCAAGATCGCCGGCTCCGTGCCCATCGCGCTCGTCAAAGTCGCCGACGGACTCGTGGATCCCATTGATGTTTCCTCACCGAATGACGGCTCCGGCCGGCTCTTCGTTTGCGAGCGCCACGGCCTGGTGCGCGTGATCAAAGACGGCCAGTTGCTCAAGAAGCCGGCGCTTGATTTGAAGGACAAGACAATCAGTTCCTTTCTCGAACTCGGTCTCTACGGCGTAGAGTTTCACCCGGACTTCAAAACCAACGGCAAAGTCTATGTTTCCTACGCCGACCTGTGGTTCAACGGAGCCACGCTGCTGATGGAGTTCACCATGTCGAAAAAGAACCCTGACGTGATTGATCCCGAGACCGGCAAGGTCATTATGCAGATTGATTTTCCCTACTGCAATCACCACGGCGGCAAAGCGAAGTTCGGCAAGGACGGTTACCTCTACGTCGGCACCGGAGACGGCGGCTGGGAGGGCGACGTGGTCAACGCCGGCCAGGACCTGCACACGCTCATGGGCAAGATGCTCCGCATCGATGTCAACAAAACCACCGGCGACCGCGCCTATGACATCCCGAAGGACAATCCGTTCATAACGCCTCTGCAGCAGATGACGCTCTTTGGCGTGAGCGAAGAGGCATTCTCCAAAATTCATCCCAAGGCGCGCCCGGAAATCTGGGCCTACGGCATCCGCAATCCGTGGACGTTCAGCTTCGACCGCAAGACGGGCGACCTCTACATCGCGGACATCGGGCAGAACCACTGGGAGGAAATCAACATGCAGCCCGCCGCAAGCAAAGGCGGCGAGAACTACGGCTGGAAGTTCATGTGCGGCAGCCACCCGTTCCCGCTCATTCTCAAGAAAGGCGCTGACGGCAAGGAAACCGCCGTGGAGCCGGAGAATGCGCCGAAAGTCGGCGTGCTGCCCATCGCGGAATTCAGCCATGTGGACCAGGGCATCTGCGTTATCGGCCTCGGTGTTTATCGCGGCAAGGATTACCCGGCGATGGATGGCACGTACTACACGGCGGACTGGGGCAGCGGCAAAGTGTGGGGCCTCAAGCGCGACGCCGCCAACAAGTGGCAGATGCAGGAACTCCTCGACCTCGACGTCTCCCTGCGCCCCACCTCCGGCGGCGAAGACGAAGCCGGAAACATCTACCTCACCCACGCCACCGCCAACTACGGCGGCCCCGTGGACCCGCTCACCAGCGAGCGCGGCGCGCTCTGGAAGCTCGTTCCTGCCGACAAGGTCCCAGCAGGTGCCGTGACCGCTCCTCTGGAGAAAAAATAGTCCGCTCCCCGTTTGGCTGGAGTGGCGTCCTCTGCCGACGCCACTCCAGGCATGACCCGCTGCAACATCAGCGCTTCGGCGTGGTGTACGCCTCAGGCAAAAGTTCCCCGAAATAAATCTTGTCAAAAATCGGCCCGATCCCTATTGGAGAGCATTCAGAGTCAAAAATACCCGCACTTCACAGTCTTAATACCACGCCATCCCATGAAAAACCTCCTCCTCACGCTGTCTTTCTCATTGCTCGCCTCCGCAGCCCCGGCGGCTATTATCTCTTTCGACCTCATCGGCACTGCCGGCTCTGGTCTGCTTTCCGGGAATGAACCCAGCTTGAATGTCGCAACCAACGCGAGTGGCGGAGAAATCGGGGCAGGCATTTTCTTCGATAACGCCATCAATTTGCTCACCATCAACGTCGGTTGGGGGTCATCCCAGGGATTCAACGATCTGAGCAGTGCGGCCAGCGCCTCACACATCCACGGGCCCACGGCCGCCAACAACGGCAGCGGCTTTACTCAGATCGCCGGGACCGCCTTCACTTTGACGCGCTCCAGCAATGCCGTCACTGGCGGGATATTCAGCCCCAACACCGTCACGCTGTCAGCCTCGCAGGCGACGGACCTCTTGAACGGAAAGTTCTACATCAACCTCCACACCGGGAGCAACGGCGGCGGGGAGATGCGCGGATTCCTCGTTCAGGTTCCCGAGCCGACTTCCGCTCTCTTCGGCATGGTCGCCATGGGTGCCCTCGCCCTGCGCCGCCGCCGCGCCTGAGCGCCGCGCCATTCCCTCCGACACCCGCCTCGGCTGAATGGCCGGTGCGGGTTTTCTCTTGTCGCCGTGCAGCGGAACCACGCTGCCCGGCCCGTTCCTGCTACCGTTTCGGCGGCTGGACTTCCTTCACGGTGGCGCCGTGCTGGTCGCTCATGACGAGGACGGAGAAGCGGGTGGTGCCGTCGAGGTCGCTGGTGCTTAAGCTCGCGTAGTCGAATTTGCCGCGGAGGTCGGTGTAGCCGTCTTTGTAGAAGGTGGGCACTCCGTTCACGTCGGCGAAGACTTTGACATAGACTTTGCTCAGCGGCTTTTTGTCGCCGGTGTGGGTGACCTGGAGGCGGCCGAAGCCTTCGCTGACCTGGACGTCGAGTTCGTTGGCGTAGGCGGCTTCGGCTTTGGTCAGGCCGCCGCCGGTGATTTCGACGAGCACGTTGGCGCTCTGGTATTCCTTCGGCAGGGCGAAGACGTGGTTCTCTCCGGCGGGGAGCATGACGCGTTCGCTCTTGTTGGGGCGGATCATGCGGAAGCGGCTGGTGTCCTGGGAAACAGCGGTTGTTGGAAAGTTTTATCCAACCTTGTAATTTATCCACAGAGTGTCACATTTACATGGTATGTTCGCCCGTTTGCTCCTTTCCCACCTCCGCGACCTCCTTACCCGGCATTCCGCAGTCGGGCTGCTGGGGCCGCGGCAAATCGGCAAGACCACGCTGGCGCTGGAACTCGGCAAGGAGCGCCCCTCGCTGTATCTGGACCTGGAGTCGCCCTCGGATGCCGCCAAACTTGCCGAGCCGGAGCTTTTCCTCGAACGGCACGCCGACAAGCTGGTCATCCTCGACGAAATCCAGCGCGCGCCCGGTCTGTTCCAGGTGCTGCGTGGAGTCATTGACCGCGGGCGTCGCAGCGGGCGGGGCACTGGCAGGTTTCTGGTGCTCGGCTCCGCTGGACTGGACTTGCTGCAGCAGTCGTCCGAGAGCCTCGCAGGCCGCATCGCCTACACGGAGCTTTCCCCGCTGCTGCTGGAGGAGACAGGCACGGAAACCGCCGAGCCGCTCTGGCTGCGCGGCGGATTCCCGGAAAGTTTCACCGCGTCGAGCGATGCCGCCTCGCTGGAATGGCGGCGCAATTTCATCCGCACCTATCTGGAGCGCGACATCCCGCAACTCGGCCCGCGCATTCCCGCCGAAACCCTGCGCCGGCTCTGGACCATGCTCGCGCACGAGCAGGGCGGCCTCATCAACGCGTCGAAACTCGCCGCCAGCCTCGGCATCAGCGGGCAAACCGCAGGCCGTTACCTCGACCTGCTCTGCGATCTCCTCCTCGTGCGCCGCCTCGCTCCCTGGACCGCCAATGCCGGTAAACGTATGGTCCGCTCCCCGAAAATCTTTGTGCGCGACAGCGGCCTCGTCCACGCCCTGCTCGGCATTGGCACTCACGACGACCTGCTGTCCCATCCCGTCGCCGGCGCGAGTTGGGAAGGCTGGGTTATAGAGAACCTCCTCGCCGCTGCCCCACCGGATACCGCCGCATACTTCTACCGCACCGCCGCCGGAGCCGAGATAGACCTCGTGCTCGAACTCCGCCCCGGCATCCGCTGGGCCATTGAGTGCAAACGCAGCCTGACACCGACACCCGCTCGTGGCTTCCACGAAGGCTGCAAAGACCTCCAGCCGCAGCAAAAACTCCTCATCTACCCCGGCCGCGAATCCTTCCCGCTCAACCAGGGCGTCGAGTGCGTCCCTCTCCCGGAAGCCGTTGCCCGGCTAAAAGTGTAGATTACCCTGAAGTTCATGCTGCTCTACCTCGACACCTGCTGCCTGAACCGGCCATTCGACAACCAGACACAGTCCCGTGTGTTTCTGGAGACGGAAGCCGTGCTGGCCATTCTCGCTCGGATCACCTCCGGCGAGTGGCGTCTGGCCTGCAGTGCCGTGCTGCTCTACGAAGTAAGCCGCATTGCAGACCAGACCCGGCGGCAGGGTATCGGCAACCTCCTCGGTTATGCCGAACCTGCCCAGCCTCTCTCGTTCGGCATCGAACAGCGCGCGGCACAACTGTGCGCCGCAGGATTTAAACAAATGGACGCCCTCCATCTCGCCTCCGCAGAGGAATTGAAGGCCGACGCCTTTCTAAGCACGGATGACCGCCTCATTGGCAAAGCCCAGACGGCCCCCTTGAGCATTCCCGTTTCCAATCCAATTATCTTCAACACTACCCACCCATGAGCACCAAACCCGCCACCTCCACTCCCATGGAACTCTACCGCCGTGGCGTCGCCGTGCTTCAGGATCAGCTCGGCCCCGTGGACTCCCTCCGCTTCCTCCACCTCCTCGACCCCGGCAGCGGCGACTACACCGCGGAACGCCAGGCAACGGAGGATGAGGGGACGCTGCAGGAGTTGTGCGGGGAGATTCGGGGACGGACGGATGCAGATAACAAATAGAAGCATTCTGTGACTTTTATTCAGTATGCTCCCCTTCTCCTACGAGCGTGTTGACGGCTTGAAGCATCTTCAATCGCTGGCCGCCGGATTAAGCGACCTGGATCAGGTTCAATTGCACCCGAGTCAAAGATCCACAGTGCCCATTGATTGCCTGGGGCTCCTGAGACCCGCTGATGATGACGTAACGGCCTTCAATTCGATTCACTGGCATCCCATAGGCCAGAAAACACGGGCGAGCCTCCCCCGTAGAGACGGCGGCTGATCCACTAAAATCGTTGGGGGGTCGAGTTGTGATTTTCGAGGTCTGCCCCGGCGATTCGGCGCAGTGCTGTCCCATGA
>JANOZA010000458.1:0-17395 GCA_031429155.1 Verrucomicrobiota bacterium
AGGAAATTCCCGTCAGTGACCTGAAACCTCCACAGGCCCGCCTATTTTTCCTAAACAACCATAAAAACAACAAACCAAACACCACTATGGACTGGATCCCCGACGAAGAGGCCCCGCACGACGCACTGCTCAACAAATACCTCACCTACGCCAACCTCAACACCGCCCCGCTCGGCATCACCGTGCCGAAGATGATCGCGCTCAACGCCGCCAACACCCTCTATATAGCCAAGCGCGACGCCCGCAGAACCTACGAAAACCAGGCCGCCGGCATCTACCAGGCCGCCCGCGACGCCAAAGAAGCCCTCCACGCCCTCTGGCGCACCCAGGCCGGCGAAGTCACCGCCCGCCAGGAAACCACCGACGAACAGCGCGGCTTCCTCGGCCTCACCATCGCGGATGAGACCCCCAGCGCCCCGCCCGCCCCCGTCACCCACCCCGTCATCACCAAAATCGAAACCCCCGCCCGCCTCCAGCACATCGCCCACTGGCGCGACAGCGGCGACCTCAACAGCAAACGCAAACCCCCCGGCGTCAAACACGCCATCATCCTCCTCCAAATCAACGGCCCCGCCCCCACCGACCCCGCCGCCATGCAGCGCATCGCCACCGACACGAGCACCCCCTATCTTTACGAATTTGACGCCGCCGACGCCGGCAAGATCGCCCACTGGGCCGCCTGCTGGGAAACCACCGACGGCCAGATCAGCGGCTGCGGCCCCGTCATGTCCTGGACCATCCCCGCCTGACCCCGCCCGGGTCCGTCCCGGACTCTGTGCCACCCCGTTCGCGGACAGTCCAAGCGGCCGCCAACAAGTCGCCACCGGCCCCCCCCCCTGCACACTGTCCGCCAGGTCTTTTGCAAAACTGTCCGGGTGGACATGGAATAACACTGTTCGCCCAAGAAATTGAGACTATCCCCCATCGCTCCAAATAATCCACATGATCGCCAAAATGAAATGCTCCAGTTGCGGAGCTGAAATGTCGAATCTCAATATGACGATGGGCAAGAAGCAGTGGCTGATTACCCTTCCAATCATGCTTCTGGGCTTCCTTCCTCTAATTATGATGACCTGCTTCAAGGGGGACATAACCAAGGAGCTATCGCTTTCAGAGATCGACAGGAAAGTGTCTGATGGAAACATCGAAATTACCGGATTGATCACGAGTTCAGGTCGTCACGACTGGAGTGGCATCACGATTGAAGCTGAGTTCTACGATGGGGCAGGCAAGTTCATTGATGAATCCAGCGAATACCTAAGCTCGGATGTAAAGGCAGGAGTGAAGGAGCGATTCAAGATAAAGATCTCTTCGCCCACTGCTGCCGTTAAAGCCCCCGAGACGAAGATGATCGTCAAGATATCAGGGGGAAACACTTCGCTATTCTAGACACCAACAATGTGCATGCCACATGGGCAACAAGTGCCCGGGCCTCTTGAGTGGGCTTGCGGTGTTTTTTTCACCGGGCGGGCCGGGGGCGTGGCCGGCGGCATGGCTGTATCTGGACCACCCGCTCACCCGTGCGACGGCGCTGACACCCGGCCTTCTTCGATCTCGTCCTTCCGTGCGCGGAGGATGCGGTCGGCGATTTCGCGGATCATCTCCTCCAACACGAGGCGGAGGTGGCTGCCTTTGGTGAAGTCACTGGGCGCGATGTGCTTCACACGGTTGGCGTGGGCCACGAGCTGGTAACATTTCCGGAAACTGCTCAGCGATTTGTCTTCGGTGTTATAGACGGCGATGCTGTGGCCGCCGTACTGGCGCATGATGGTGAAGCATGGCACGTCCGTCGGGCCGTCGCCGAGATAGACCATGTTGGTGAACGGCACGGGGCGCAGGTCCGGGGGCATGTGGTCATTCACATCCTGGCTGAGATCGAGCAGGCCTTTGTTGATGCGGAAAAGGTACTGCGTCTTCTGCGTGTGCGAGATGACGCGCTTGGGGAAGGTGATGCGCCCGTCCTCATCGGTGGCGAATTCACAGCCGAAGATGTCCTTCACGAATGGCTTGAGCCGGCTGCCATCAATGAGCGTCTTGATGCCGCTGCTGATAATGTAGTGCTCCAGCCGGACACCGATGGCCCGGTGCGCTTCATTGAGGACGCCATCCAGTTCCGTGAACATCTCCGGCAGGCCTTTGTAAAATTTCAGCCCCGCTCCCAGTCTCTCCAGATCGGCATTCGTCGGACGGTCCATGCCGAGGTAGTCGAGGAGCGTCTTCAGATAAGCCAGCTCGCTTTCCCAGCCTTCCTCCTTCACTAGTTGCTGGCACTTCTTCCAGAATGCACCCGGATTGATCCCGTAGGCAGGGAAGAGGACATCGTCCTGCATGTAGGTGGGCGAGAGGGTCTGATCGTAATCATAGACGAGGGCGATGGTGGTCTGCGGGACGGACATGAGAGGCTGGGTTTCCGGGAAAAGTTTTGCCGAGCCTACACCAAAAATCGCTGCGCGCATCTTTCCTGAGCGACCTGTCCTTATGCTGCTGCCGCAGGGCTCAAACGACCGGAACGGGGTTTGACAGCCGCCGCTTCTTAAGGTCTCTTAAGCAATTCAGGTTCAACCCGCTCCACGACATGTTCCTCAAATCCATCCGTGACATCGCGAAGCCCCAGCAGTTCGCCATTATAGACCTCCTCAAGCGCTCGACTGGCATGACCGTCGCCGAACTGGGACGCGCGCTTAAGATGAGCTACATGGGCATCAAACAGCACTGTAATGACCTGGAGAAGAAGGGCTGGCTCGACACTTGGCGGCGCCCGATTGGCAATGGCCGACCGGAGAAACTCTATCGGCTCACCGACAAAGGCGAGTCCCTTTATCCCGAGGGCGGGAATGAGCTGACCCTGGAAATCCTCCAGAGCATCCAGGAAATCTACGGTCCCAGCGCGCCGGAGAAGCTGCTCTTCAACTACTTCACGCGCCGGACCGCCGCCTACCTCAAGAAGATCAAAGGCCAATCCATCGCCGAGCGGGCCACGGCATTCACCAAACTCCGGAATCTGGAGGGCCACTGCGCCGAGGTGGAATTCGACGCGCAGCTAGGCTTCCGCATCACCGAGTATCACAGCCCGCTGAAGAGCATCGCCTCAGTCTATCCCAGCGTCCGGCGAATGGAGGAGCAGATGTTCAATCGCGTGCTCATGACTACGGTGCAGCGCATGGAGGAGAGGGCCAGCGGTCTGACGAAATTCGTCTTCCTCATTCCCACCGTCGGCCACGTTCACGCGGCGGCGTCCTGAGCCGTTGGTTCAGTCTATGGGAAGGCAGCGGTAAACCAGGCCCCGGCCTGCCCCTTCTGCGGGAGGCGCCGCAGGTCCGGTCCGCGGTAATTGGGCCTGCGGTAATTCGGGTGCGTGAGTGAGTTCCCTGAAATTTCCTCCATGGCGTTTGCTTAGAGTGTGCTACCATCCGCGCCGCCTACCGACCACATGGCTACCCTTCAGACCTTTCGTAACTACCGCATTTCCCAGGACCGCACCGGCGGAACAGTGGAGTTGTGGCGGAGCAGCACCGAGGTGGCGTGTCTCGCAGTGGATACGCAGCGGCATGTGTTCGTGGAATTGCACGTCGCGGTGACGGCGAATGACCGCCCGCTGGATGTGAAGGCGTTTAACCAACTCGTCCAACTGGCGGCGAGCCTGCGGCACCGGCATCTGCTCGGCGTGATCGAGGGCGGCGAGGATGAGGGCGCGCACTATTTCACGACGGACTTTCTCGACGGCGAGCGGTTCGATACCTGGCTGGCGCGGTGCAATCCGCTGCCGCCGTGGCTGGCGCTGCACACGCTTTCTCAAATCATCGAAGGTCTCTGCGCCCTCGCGCCTCATCCACGACTCCTGGCCGGCGTGGAGCTTCTCAACTGCGGCATCACACTCTCAGGCGATCATGTGAATGATCTGACGGCGCGCATCTGCGACATGGGCCTTTCCGCCGCCGGCTCCCGACAGCCGGACCCGCGGCAAACGGAGGCCCGCATCATTCAGGAAACAGGCAGGCTGCTGCTCTACATGGTCACCGGCACCATGCAGCAGGGCCCCGCGGAATCGCTTGATCTGGCATCGCACAACATCGCGCCGGAGCTGGGATTTCTGCTCGGTTCGATCTTCATGCCATCCATGCAGCATCACCCGCTGACGCTGGATCAACTGCGCACGCTTGTGGACCGCTGCTCGCGTGAGCTTTCGCCGGAACTGGCGGCGCGGCCGGACAAGATTCCGCCGGCGATGCGGCCAAAGCTGCCGCTGCACGCGCACTTTTTCACCGGCGCCGGCGTTGCTGAGATCGCGGGCGACGAATGCACCGTGGAGACTAAGCCGTTCGATGCGCTGGAGCCGTATCGCCATCGCGCCACCCAGCGGGCGACCCGGTCATCGGTGACCATTCAACTCCTGCCGCCGGCGCGACTCATGCCGCTCGATTACGGCAAGCTCATTGTTCAGGCCGGCGAGCGCATTAACGGGCAGGAACATCCGCACCTGCTGCGGGTGCTGGCATGGGATGAGCACGAGCATCCTGAAGTGCTGCTGGAGGAGAACCCCGGGCGCTGGAACTTGGAGTCCATCGTGCGGCTCAAGGGAAAACTAAGTCCCGCTGAGGCGGCGATCATTCTGGAACAGCTCGATGCCGCTCTGCGGGAGGCGGAAAGCTGCGGTCTCGCGCCGGTCATTCGCAACCCGCGGCAGATCATGGTGCAAGTCACCGCCCCCGGCGGTGATGAAGCAATGCCGCCCGAGGCAGAACTCGCCCGCCAGCCGCTGGATCACTGGCCTGCCTTCCGACTCAAGGTGCGCACCTGGCCGTTGACGCTGAATTTCACTCAGCCCGAGCGTTTCAATCCCGAGCGACTGATTCACCGGGAACCAGGGACCGTCGAGCATCCGACGGCCTCGCGCAGCATGTCCTTCGCGCAGCAGCCGACGGCGCGTGACTATGCGTTGCTCGCGGCGTGGATGCTCGGTGGGACGGGAGAGATACCGGAACGTGTCCGGCCGCTGATCTACGATCACCTATCGAACCGCACCGAGGCTGCACTGGGCGGGCGGAAGGAATTTCTGGAACGCTTCAGCGCGCGGGCTGCCGAACGTCCCTCAGGAAAGACGGGGCCCGCGCCGGGCGGTCGCAAGCGCTCCTCACGCAGGCAGGCCGGCGACGCGCTGGTGATTCCGGTCTCCCCAGTGGAACTGGGGAGCGGTGCGATGGAACTCGACGGCGAGCTGTCATCGGAGACCTCTCCCGGATTCGCCGAAGCGCTCTTTGGCGGGGCCAAGGCGCGCACGTCATCAGTGCCGGTGCCCATTTTCATGCCGGCTCAGGACGAGCTTGAGGAAGAAGAGGAACATACTTTTCTCAATGGCCCGCTGCCGGGACTCTACGACAATGGCGCTGCCGGATACGATCCCGAACTCGACCCGGAGCCCGCGCCGAACCGCCTCCTCATTTGGTTGCTCGTGATCGTCACGGCGGCGGTGCTGGCCGGCGTGGCTGCCCACTTCAACGGCACGGCGTTTTGGCAACGCTGAGAGATTCTCTCACCGGCTTCAGGCACCTTGCCTGAAGAGATCGCGGATGGCACCTGGTCGCGTCCTGACAACATAAATGCCGGCGGCGAGGGAGCACGCTCCGGCGAACCAGAATATCTGGTGGTGATTGAGGCCGCAGAACTTGCCGAGCAATTCCAGGCTCAGCGAGGCGGCAATGATACCGACCCATGAGAGCCAGCTCGCGATGCCCTGGACCGCTCCCTTTTCATCCGCTGCCGGACGGTGCTGCAGAACGGCGGCGACCGGCACGATGAACATGCCGCTGCCGACACCGAGCACCGCCAGCGCGGCCGTGAAGACCGGCTGCGTCACATGGGGCAGTCCCATCACGGCGGAGGCGAGTGCCATCAGAGTCGCGCCGAGCGGGATGAATCCGTAGGCTATTCGATTGTGGGAGAACTGGCCGGTGAAGATGCTGCCCGCGCCGATGCCGAGGCAGAGTGCGGCCTGGAGCCACGACTGCTCCGTGGGCTTGAGTCCGAAATCCTGCTGCGCAAAGAGCGCGAGATTGAGCTGCACGAGGGCGGCGATGTAGAAGAAGGCGGTGTTGCCCCAGTTAGCCCGCCAGAGGTCGCTGTCGCGGCGCATGGACTTCATTTGCTGCCAGATTTCCCCGGGGAAATTCCAGCGGAAGACCTTGTCAGGTGAAGCGGCGGCTACGCGCGGGCTGCCGAAGCTGGTGAGAAAGCCGACGCCTGCCAGCACCGCGAGCAACATGCCGGACCACATCTGGCGTCCGCTCATGGACTCGGCCAGCCAGCCGCCGGCTACAGTGCCGGCGATGATGGCGATGAAGGTGAGCATTTCGAGAATGCCATTGCCCCATGAGAGGCGCGAGGCCGGCAGAATCTCCGGGAGGATGCCGTATTTGGCCGGAGCAAAAACGGCGCTGTGCAGGCCCATGCAGCAAATGGCCGCCATCTGCATCGTGAGCGAGTCCATCCAGAATCCCATCGCCGCAAACAGCATGATGCCGATCTCGGCGAGCTTCACCCCCATCATGACGTGGCGTTTGCTGAAGCGGTCGGACAGCCAGCCTCCCCAGATGGAGAAGAGCAGGAACGGCACCGCGAAAACCGCACCGGCCAGAGCGACCTGCGAGTCCTGGTCGGCCTTGGGCAGCCCCATGCCGAAGACGAGGAAGATGACGAGCCACTTTAGCGCGTTGTCGCTGAACGCCCCCTGAAACTGGGTGAACATCAGATTCCAGAAACCGCGGGGCGGTGGCGGAGAGGGATCGCCGGCGGCGGCGGAAGAAGGAGTGTTATCGTTCATCAGTGTGGATTAGGCGGTTGTTTTGGCGGCGGGAATGAAGCGCCTCAACAGCAGGTGAGTCGGCAGATAGACGATGAAAGTCAGCGTCGCCATCCATGTGATGAGAAAGGCCGGCGCAGGCATCATCGTCTGCGCGACATTTTCATCGAGGCCAAAGACGAAGTTCACATTCTTCGGCGTCAGGTCGCCAGGGTGCGCCACATACGGCTGGGGCAGGAGGAAATAGCAGATGAGGCAGAGAACCCACGCCAGCAGCGTCCAACTCACGAGCGCGCGGCGGTCGAAGCCGGTGCGCCGCACGAGGAAGAACAACAGGAACGGCAGCCAGCCGTGGAAGAGAGAAAGGCTGCGGAGGAACAGCGGACTGTCGCTGACCATGTAGTTGGTCATGCCGGTCAGCTTGCCGCCGCAGAGCACGACGACGTAATCCACGCACCACAGCACCTGCGGCAGCAGAATGCCGACGCAGCACATGGAGATCAGCAGCGCGCTCTCCGTCCAGATGCCGACGAGCGTCAGGATGATGGCGACGTCGCAGAAGTAGAGGAAGTTCGTCGGCCCGTATTGATACCAATAGACCGGGATGAACACGGCCATGAAGGCAGTGAAGACTATTTTGAGCCAGAGTGGGATGGGGCGAAGTGCGGTGGTGGATTGCATGGTGTGGAATGGTTGGTTGACCCCGTGAGTCATGCCCGGGTTTGCCGGAAAGCGGCAATTGATTATTGGCTGGCGTCCATTGGAAATGCCAATGGCATCAGGGGGCCGCGTGGTGAGACAGCCAGTTGGCCCAGCGTGTTCCAAAAGCAGTGACCGTGTAGTCGCGCTGATAGCGCTCCCGGTTCCACTTCCCCATCTGTTCGCGCAGGGCGGTGTCGCCGACCAGTCTTGCCAGGGCGGTCTGAAGTGCAGCGGCATCGCGGGGAGGGACAAGGAAGCCGCCTTCTCTTTCTGTCAGGGCATCCGAGACACCTCCGACATCCGTTGCCACAATGGGCAGGCCGGCGGCGAGGGCTTCCAGCACCGAAAGTGGGAAGGCCTCATGGAAGGAAGGGAAGGCGAAGATGTCGGCGTCGGCGAGCGCCTGCCATTTGGCGTCGCCAAACACCGGGCCGAGATAACGGATGCGCCCTGAGCCGTCATCCGTCGCGATGCCGGCGCGGATTTCGTCCTCCGTGAGACCGAACGCCGGGCGTCCGTGGAAGACGATCTCGATGTGCGGAAACGCCCGGCACAGTTCCCGCGCGGCGGCGAGCAGCACCTGCCAGCCTTTGGCCTCTTCGAGATTGGAAAGGTAGAGAATACGGAGCCGGCCATCGTCCTGACGGGCGCGCGGCGGAATGGGTGCCGGGATGCCATTCGGCAGCGCGCTGATCTTCTCCGCCGGCATCCAATCGGGCATGAACGCACGCAGCTTCTCCGCACAGATCACGAACTTCCCGCAGCGCCGCAGCGTGGTGCGCACGAACCAGCGTGCCGGGCCGGACAGATCTTCGAAATGCATGGCGCGGAAGTCCATGTGAAACCATGCCGCCGTTCTGCGCCGCAGAATCAGGGTGCTCCACCAGACGAGCAGGGCATCCTTGAGGAACGGACGGAAGTGAAACGTGGGCGTGAGCACCACGAGGTCCACTCCGCCACGCATGACGTGCCGCAGCATTTGCCACGCATAGCGGGGGAGGCGGATGAGCTTGCGGAGGGAGAACTTGCCGATGTCATCCAGGCTGGCGGCAAATTTGGAATCCACATGCAGCACCTCCAGGTCGGACGCTTTGAGTTCCTCCAGCAGGTATTGCATCGCCAGCGCGCCGCCGTGTACCGGAGGCGGCACCGGCGCGACGAAGAGGATGCACTTTTTTCCCTGACGCATAGCGGGCCACCCGGACGGCGGAAGCCCGCCCCGCGCAAGAGCGGGCATCATTGCCGTCCCGGTGATTTTATCTTTCCATCGCGGCTCCCACAGGGTAACTGCCGCGATGCCCCGCACCGAGCCGGAACAACTCAAGGAAACGACGATTGATGGACCGAAAACCCGGCGATGGGTGCTGGAGTGCGGTGAATGCGTGGAATTCAACGCCTGCCGCATCGCGCGACTCGGCATGGAGCAGGCTGTGGCTCCCTACCGGCGCGTGCGGATGCAGCCGGCGGGCAGCTTCTTCCTCGCCACCACGGAGGGCGAGGGCCGCATCCTTCTTGATGGCAAATGGCAGCGAGTCACGGCCGGCTCGCTCTTCATGGCTCCGCCGCGGGTGCTCAATGCCTTCTATGCGGTGCCGGGGAGAAAATGGTCCTTCTCGTGGCTGCGCTACACCGAGCCCGCCTTCGTCAGAGCCATGGTCGGCGCCTCCTCTCCGGTGCGAGCCCCCGGCGGCGGAGTGGAATTGGCCCGCTGCATCGCCGGCCTGCGCGCCGAGTGGGAATCCGCCCGTGACCCCAAACTTCTCCACCACTGGACCAGTCTCATCCAAAACCTTGCCGCCCGCGCCGCTCAGCCAGTGACGTCCGATGACCGGCTCGCCGCATTGTGGGCCAGGGTCTCGGCCTCGCTCCACCATCTCTGGACGCTGGAGCAACTGGCCGCTGAAGTTCACGGCAGCCCCGAATACCTCCGCCGCCGCTGCCAGCTCGAACTCGGACGCAGCCCCATGCAGCACGTCACCTACATGCGCATGCATCGCGCTCAGGCCCTGCTGGAATCCACCGGCGACAAGCTCGAAGTCATCGCCCGCCTCGTCGGCTTCACGGAAGCTATGACCTTCTCCCGCGCCTTCAAACGCTGGGTCGGCGTCACTCCGTCGGACTACCGCCAGCGGCATTGAACCGCGGAGCGGCTGTGGGATTATTGCGGGGTATTGGTGGAGATCGTCCGAGTGGGAAATCTTGCGGGCAGGAAACGCCTCCTGTATTAACGACGTGCTTGCAGATCATCCACCCAACACCTTCGTAACATATCAACCAAATCACAGAACCATCACACTATGAATTCAAAATCACTCGCAACAGGAGCTGCCCTGCTCTTCACCGCCGGTATCGGCCAAGCCGCTGTCACTCTCATTGGCGTGGACAGCACTGCCGGAGCCAACTGGCGCACTGCGGCTAATCTGGAGACAGATTCGCAGTACGGCACGGCCGGTTACGTCGTCTTCGGGCTCAACCAGCTGGACAGTGTTTACACTCAACCCTACGACGTGAGCAGCGCGAACGGGCTTAACGCCTACGCCCTGCCCGGTCCCGTCACCATCTCTACGGCGGACGCCAACATCGGCATGTGGTCCGGAAATGGAAACTTCGGAATGATGCAGCACCCAATCGGGGGAAGTCCCACTGCGGCTCCCGTGCTGGCAAATTCCAACGGACCGAAGACCTGGACGATCGCCCGCTCCTCTTCCGTTGGCTACCGCATTACGTTTCTCGTGGCTTCCGGGGACAATGAGGGCACGCAGTATGATCTGTCCCTGAATGACGGCTCCGGGGCGCAGGCTTCCAGTTACGATCATACCGCGAACGGCCTTGCCTACCATGTCTATGATGTCAGCGCCGGCACCAGTAACATCGTGCTGAATCTGGCCAGCACAGCAGAGAACCGGCAACTCACGGGCATCGCGTTTGACCCGCTCCCCGTGCCGGAGCCGACCACCGCGCTCTTCGGTGGAGTGGCCGCGCTCGGCCACCTGCGCCGCCGCCGCGCTTAATCCCAAAAGGAAATTCTCCAGCCCCGTCCGGTCTCCTCCGGACGGGGCTTTTCTTTACCCGCGCAGGATAATTGCCGGATACCGTTGGATACTTGTAGTTCCCAAAATCGTCGCACTTCGTTACCTTCATCGAATTCAATACCCGCTACACGCCATGAAATGCCGCTCCCTCCTCCCACTCGCCGCGCTGCTTGCGTCATCACTCCACGCCGCAGTGGTCACGACCTTCGACGAGGCTTCGCTGCCGGCAGCGGTGGTGCTGGATGTTCCCAATGCCGCGCTGGGAAATGTCGTGTTCGATGCGGTGAATGACGAACTGGACTTCACGGCGGGCGGGAGCACCGACATGTGGGGCGCGCGGGCGAACGCGCCCATCGCGTGGACGGCGATCCCGGCGGGACTGGTGAATGGGAGCACTTGGACGGTGGAGACGGAGGTGCGCATCAATGACGCCACCACCGGCACGCAGGTGGCGGGCATTACGTTTTACGGCGGACCGGACGGGGCGCGGCCTGACATCTCCTTCGGCCTCGACGTGTGGGATGCGAACAACCGGGCGGTTCGGCTCCAGGGGCTTGGGGACGATGTGCCGAACACCGCCATCAGCGTGAGCACGGCGGTGAACCGCGTCTTTCTCCGTGCGGTGATCCAGGAGGCCGGCGCGACGGATACCTACAACTTCTACTTCAAGGTGAATGCGGGGGATGCATGGCAGCAGATTCCCGGGGTGGCGGTGAACTACACTACGAACTTCGCCAACTCGCGCGTGGGGCTGGTGTATAAGACCGGCGCGGCCAAGTCCGGTGCGGCATTCACATTCTTCAATGTCCAGGATACATCGGCCCAGCCGCCGACGGTCACGACGCATCCGGCGAATCTGACAGGCATCCTCGGAGGAGTGGGAAGATTTACCGTCGCAGCCACGGCCGCAACTTCTTACCAATGGCGGCGCAACACGGTCAACGTCTCGCCCGGCGGCACGGCGGCGACGCTGGTGATTGATCCCATCACCGCAGGCGATAACGGCGCGAGCTACGACTGCGTAGTGACGAACGCCAATGGTTCGGCGACGAGCAATCCGGCGATCCTCAGCGTGGCCAGTGCACCGGTGGGCAGCGGCTATTACTCCAGTGCCGTGCAGGCGGAACCGTCGCTCTTCGCATACTTTCCCGTGGATGGCAGCACTTCGCCGACGGTGGCGAATGTGAAGACCCCGGCCTTCTCCGGCACGGTGAATGGCGATTCGGCGCACGACAGCAACGCGGCGCGGACGATTGGCGCGAGGAGCGTGACCTCGAATGGTGCCGGCTGGGTGAGCGTGACCAAAGACCCGCAGTGGGACTTCCCGGACGGCAACGGCACCATCGAGATGTGGGTGTATCACAGCGCCACGGCCGGCTACAATCCCAGCCTGATTGCCGTGCGGAATGACGGCGGCGGCGGCACCCGCTACAGCTTCCACGCCGATGCCGCAGGCTCGCGCATCTGGTATTTCAATGGCAGCGGCGCTCCGACATGGACACTGCCCACGGGCAGCATCGGGCGGCTCATGCACCTGGCGATCGTCATCAACAACGGACAGGCGACTCTCTACCATAACGGTGTGAGTCTCGGCTCTGTGAATCAGACGCTCGGCGGCGGCCTCAATCTTCCGGCGGAGATCGGCTCGGCCGGGCCGAGCACACAGGAGTCGTTCCCGGGCAGCATTGATGAAGTCGCGCTCTATGGCGATGCGCTGCCGGCGTCGGCCATCACCGCGCACTACAATGCGTGGCTAACCTCGACGGCAGGCAGCGCGCCAGTGGTGAACAGCCAGCCCGCCACGCAGAATGTGAATGAGGGCGGCAGCGTGACCTTTACCGTCGCACTGAACAACGCGACAGGCGCGAGCTATCGCTGGCAGCGGAATGGCGTGGACATCGCGGGCGCGGCCACTGCGAGCTACACGCTGAATCCCGCAGCGCTCACCGACCACAACGCGCAGTTCCGCTGCGTTATCTACAATCCCTACGGCGGCGCGCTCTCGAACAGCGCCACTCTCACCGTGAACGACGTGAATCCGCCGGTCCTCCTCAGCGCGAGCGCTCCGATTTCGACGTCGCAAGTGGTCCTCACCTTCAACGAACCCGTGGACCTCACTGGCGCGACATTCACCATCGCAGGCGGCACCGTGACGAGCGCCGTCGCCGGTCCGCTGCCGGGAATGGTCACGCTCACCGTGACGGGTCTGGCAGAGGGCGCAGTCTATACCGTCACCGCGAACAACGTCCGCGACCTTACCGGCAACGTGCTCGTCACCGCGAGCACGGGCTTCACCGCCGCGCCTCCTCCGGTGCCTGCGCCCATCGAACTGGTGCGCCCCGGTGCGGAACCGGTCGGGCCGGCCACGCGCCGCGGGCCGTTTGTGCTGTCGGAAATTCACTATCACCCGCGCGACCGCGCCGATTTGAAGAATCTGGAGTTCATCGAACTGCTCAACACGCAGCCGTGGGTCGAAGACCTCACCGGCTGCCGCATCACCGGTGAAGTCACCTACAACTTCGCCCCGGGCACGACCATCGCCGCCGGCGGCAGGCTCGTCATCGCCGCGGTGCCGGCAGACGTGCAGAGCGCCTATTCCATCACCGGCGTGCTTGGCCCGTGGACCGGCTCGCTGAACAACAGCGGCGGCCAGCTCCGCCTGCGCGACGTCTCCAACGGCGTGGTCTTTGAAGTGAACTACGACAGCGGCCATCCCTGGCAACCCGCGGCGGATGGCGCAGGTCATTCACTCATTCTCGCCCGCCCCAGCTACGGCATGGATGATCCGAAGGCATGGGACATCAGCTTCAACCTCGACGGCTCGCCGGGAGCCGCTGAGCCGGGCACTGCGGACCCATATCGCACGGTGGTGATTGATGAAGTCTGGTCGGAGTTGGGGCTGGGAGATTACATCGAACTCTACAACTACAGCAGTGCCACCGTGGACATCAGCGGCTGCACGCTGAGCGACGACCGCGACGTGGCGAAATACGTCTTTCCCGCTGCCACGTCGCTGTCTGCGGGCGGATTCATCCGGGTCGAGCAGGCCACGCTGGGCTTTGGACTCAAGGCGGGCGGAGACACGGTCTATTTCCGCGCGCCGGGGGCTCCCGGACGTGTACTCGACGCGGTGCGCTTCGGTCCGCAGACCGAGGGACTCCCGTGGGGAAGATATCCCGCCGGGTCTCCGAACTGGACTTTTGTGGATGACGATCCACCCGGACCCAACAAGCCAGACGGCAGCGGACCGGTGGTGTTTTCCGAAATCTGCTATCACCCCCCGGTTTCCAGCGCGCAATTGCCGTTCGTGGAAATCACCAACATCTCCGGCATTACGCAAAATGTTGGCGGCTGGCGACTCAGCGGTGGGGTGAGCCATACCATTCCCACTGGCACCATGCTGGCCCACGGCGCGGCTTTGGCCATCAATGCCTTCTCGGGTTCCCTCAACAGGGGCACCGGCGAACGCCTCCGCCTTGAGCGGCCAGTCGCCGATCCCGATGGCACAGGCACGGTCTATCTGGTGGTGGACGAAGTCACCTACGGCACCGGCGGACGCTGGGGCCGGTGGAGCGATGGCGGTGGCTCATCGCTGGAAAAAAAGCATCTGCTGAGCGATGGCAGGTTCGCGGCTAACTGGGCCGACAGCGACGAGACTGCGGAGAGCGGCTGGGTGAACATCGAAGCCACCGGCGTTCTCGATAACGGCTCCGGCTCACCGCTAGACCGCCTCCACATCATGATGCTCGGCGAGGGCGAATGCCTGGTGGATGACGTGCAGGTCATTCCCTCGGGCGGCAGTAATCTTGTCAGCAACGGCGGCTTCGAGTCCGGCCTCACGGGCTGGATCATCATGGGCACACACGATGCCAGCACGATGGAAGGAGCAGGCTTCACCGGGACCAGTTCCCTGCACGTGCGTGCCGCCGGTCGCGGCGATCTGGCGGGGAACCGCATCAGCGTTCCTCTCACTGCCGCAGTGGTCGCGAACACGACCGCCACCATTCGCGCGAAAGTGAAATGGCTGCGCGGACACCCGGAGATTCTCCTGCGCATCAATGGCGGCGTGCTGGAAGCCACCGGCAGCATCCTGCCGAATACCGTGATCCCCGGCACGCCGGGCGCGGCGAATTCCCGCGCCGCGATCAACGCCGGCCCCGCCATCAGCGACGTGACGCACCGCCCGGTGCTCCCTCAGGTCGGACAGTCCGCCACGGTTTATGCCCGCATGGACGACCGCGACGGCATCGGCCTTCCGCTGCTGCGTTACCGGCTCGATCCCTCCACCACGCAGACCACTGTCGTCATGAGCTATCGCGGCGCGGGCCTCTTCAGTGCCGACATTCCCGCGCAGGCGGCCGGCACGCTCGTCGCTTTCAGCCTCACCGCCTATGATAGTCCTGGTGCCTCCTCTTCATTTCCGGAGGACGGAAAGGAAGGACTCATCCGCTGGGGCGAGCCGACCCCTGCGGGATCGCTCGGGGCCTATCGCCTGTGGATGACGCAGGCGACGAACAGCGCGTGGACTTCGAGGATGAAGAACAGCAACACGCCGCTGGATGTCACCTTCATCTACGGCAACTCCCGCATCATCTACAACGCCTCGGCGCAATACAGCGGCAGTCCGTTTCACACCGGCGGCTTCAGCGGTCCTGCGGGCGCCAATTGCGACTACAGTTGCACCGCGCCCACCGACGACCGCTTCCTCGGTGAGCAGGACTTCATTCTCGCAGGGCCGGGGACGTTCGGTGATGATCTCTCGCTCATCCGCGAGCAGACCGCATGGTGGATCGCGCGGAAGATGGCGCTGCCGAGCCTGCACCGGCGTTTCTGCCGGGTCTTTGTGAATGGCGTGCAGCGGCAGACGGTGTTCGAAGACACCCAGCAGCCGGGCGGCGAGATGATTGATGAATACTGGCCTGGCGACAACGACGGCCATCTCCACAAGGCGCAGGACTGGATCGAGTTCGCCGACAACGGCACCACCTTCCAGACCGACCTCCGCGCGCATCTGACAAAGCGCGCCACTACCGGCGGCGCGCACAAGCTCGCATCCTATCGCTATCAATGGTCCGCGCGCTCGGTCGAAGGATCCGCCAATGACTGGTCCGACTTCACGACTCTGGTGGACGCCTTCAACACCGGCACCAGCGCCGCCGACCCCGCGTTCTTCAATGCGCTCGATCCGCTGGTGGATCAGGACTCGTGGATGCGCGCGCTCGCCATTCAGCGCATCGCCGGCAACTGGGACACCTGGGGCTACACCTTCGGCAAGAACATGTACATCTACAAACCCACGCAGGGCCCGTGGTCCATGACGGCGTGGGACATTGACTTCAGCTTCGGTCTAGTCGGCGATCCCGCCAACACCGGGCTCGAAGTCAGCACTCAGGATCCTCTGGCCACTAAGTTCCGCACGCAGCCTGCGTTCCGCCGCGCCATGTGGTGCGCCTACCGTGACGCCGTGGACGGCCCCATGGTCACGGCGACGGTGAATGCCCGCATAGACGCCATGGTCGCCGGCCTCGCCGCCAACGGCATCACCGCCAACGCAGGGCAGGTGAGCACTGTGAAAACCTACATCACCGACCGCCGCAACTACATCATCACCCAGCTCAACGCCGCCTATCCCGGCACCACCTTTGCGCTCGGCGGCAGCAGCACCATCAGCGACGCCGACGGCATCGTCACCCTCACCGGCACCGCGCCGCCCGGCGTGAAAACCTTCCGCATCAACGGCGTGGACTACGTGCCCACATGGACCAGCCAGACTAACTGGACACTCACCCTCACACTCTACTCGGTGAACAACGCGCTCACCGTCGAAGGCATCGGGCTTCTCGGCAATGTCGTCGGCACCTTCCCTGTCACCATCACCGTCACCGGCCCGCCGCCGCTCCCGCCCGTGACCATCAACGAATGGATGGCCGACAACACCAGCGCCGGCAATTTCCCCGACCCCGCCGACGGCAACTACGAAGACTGGTTCGAACTCCACAACTCCGGCGCCACGCCGGTGAGCCTCGCCGGCTTCTATCTCACCGACACCACGACAAACGTGAATCAGTTCACCATCCCCGCCGGCACCACCATCCCCGCCGGCGGCTGGCTCGTCGTCTGGGCCGACAATGAGACGCTGCAAAACGGCGTCACCCCCAACCAGATACACACCAACTTCCGCCTCAGCGCCGCTGGCGAACAACTCGCCCTCTACACTCCCGACGGCACGCTCGTGGACCTCATCACCTTCGGGGGCCAGACTCCGGACCAAAGTCAGGGCCGCTACCCCGACAGCGCCGCGACCACCGTCTTTCCCGTCGCCACCCCCGGCAAACGCAACGCCCTGACGCCCGACATCATCGCCATCGTGGACGCAGGCGCCGGCATCAGCACCGTCACTTTCAGCACCGAGCCCACGCATACCTATCAGCTCGAAAGCACCACCGACCTCGCCACCTGGACCACCTGGGGCGCGCCCCTCACCGCCACCGCCGCCACTACCAGCGCCAACCTCCCCCGCAGCGACGCCCGCCGCTTCTGGCGAGCCCGCATCGTGGTGCCGTGATCCGGCAATGATCCGCGGGCGGCGGTGTGGTCTTCAGTGATCAGTAATCCGTGCGCGATCACCGATCTCCCGCGGTCCCCCTACCGCCGCAGCGCGTTGATCAACTCATCCAGCTTATTGGCCAGGGACTGCATCTCCCCCTGCGTTGGCGGGTCGCTCACTGTCAGGCCCAGCACAGCCACCCCGTTAGAGTTCGCCGATGTCTGCGGCAGTAGGGGGACCGCGGGAGATCGGTGATCGCGCACGGATTACTGATCACTGAAGACCACACCGCCGCCCGCGGATCATTGCCGGATCACG
>JANOZA010000459.1:0-2042 GCA_031429155.1 Verrucomicrobiota bacterium
GAACTGAAACCCATCGAGCGGAGTGCCGAACGGCTCACGGTGCTCAAGAAGCTGCTGAAGCGCGCGGATGTGGACCAAGTCATCAATGCTTGCGATGCCGGACGCGAGGGTGAGCTGATTTTCCGCTACATCATGCAGGCCAGCGGCTGCAAAAAGCCGAGCCGCCGCCTGTGGATGCAGTCCATGACCGCCGGGGCGATCAACGAGGCCTACAGTCACCTGCGCGAGGATAAGGAGATGCTTCCTCTCGCCGACGCCGCCGTTTGCCGCAGCGAGAGCGACTGGCTGGTGGGTATCAACGGCACCCGGGCTCTCACGGCTTACAATTCCCGGAACGGCGGCTTCCTGAAAACACCGGTGGGCCGCGTGCAAACACCGACGCTCACGATTCTGGTAACCCGCGAGAAGGAAATCGGCGCGTTCGTGCCCCGGGCCTACTGGGAAGTGTTCGGGGATTTCTCCGTCGCTGCCGGCGGCTACCGCGGGCGATGGTTCGATGAGTCATTTAAGAAAGACGACGACCAGCACAGCCGCCCCGAGCGCTGCTGGGACAAGGGCCGGGCAGACGCCATCAAGTCACGCTGCGACGGCAAGCCGGGCATCGTCACCGAAGTGAAGAAGCCGAAGAAGGAAAGCTGCCCGCTGCTTTTCGATCTCACCAGCCTCCAGCGCGAGGCCAGCAACAAGTTCGGCTTCTCCGCCCGGCGCACATTGCAGATCGCGCAGTCGCTCTACGAAGCGCACAAGGCGCTCACGTATCCGAGAACGGACAGCCGTTTTCTGCCGGAAGACTACGTCAGCACGGTCCAGGACGTGATGCGCGGATTCGCCCGCCTCGACCACACGAATGTGGACGCCTTTCCGGATGATCTTCCGAAGCACGCGGGGACGGTGATGAGCCAGAAATGGATCTTCCCAACGAAGCGCATCTTCGACAATACGAAGGTCAGTGACCACTTCGCCATCATTCCCACAGGCGTGGTGCCGAAGAATCTGAAGCCCGAAGAAATGCGCATCTACGATCTGGTGACGCGGCGCTTCATCGCGATATTCTTCCCGATGGCCGAGTTTGAAATCGCCACGCGGATCACCCGGATCGCTCAGGACGCCTTCAAGACCGAGGGCAAGATCCTTCTCGTTCCCGGCTGGCTGGAAGTTTATGGCAAGCAGGCGATCGGAGAAGGCGAAGGCCCGCTTGTGGCGGTAAAGGACGGCGAGACGGCACAAACCCTCACCATTGAAGTGATCGAGAACGTGACCAAGCCGCCGCCGCGCTACAATGAAGCGACGCTGCTCTCCGCCATGGAAGGCGCGGGCAAACTCGTGGAGGACGAAGAACTCGCCGCCGCTATGGGCGAACGCGGTCTCGGCACACCGGCGACCCGCGCGGCCATTATCGAAGGGCTCGTGGAAGATCAGTATCTCGCGCGCAATGGCCGGGAACTCGTGGCGACGCTCAAAGGCATCACGCTCGTGGATCAACTCGTGGAGATCGGTGCCGACGTGCTCACCTCGCCGCAGATGACCGGCGACTGGGAATACAAGCTCAAGCAGATGGAGCAGGGCAAGCTCTCCCGCGACAATTTCATGACCGAAATCAGGCGCGTGACGACTGACGTGGTGGATAAGGCCCGGCAGCACGCTCACGTCGCGAAAACTCGCGACTATCCAGACCTCGCCGCCAAGTGCCCCGTGTGCGGTGCCGCAGCGCTCAAGCAGACGGACAAGTTCTTCCAGTGTCGCGAATGCGAATTCAAGATCGCGAAGATGGTCGCCGGTCGCTTCCTCAACAACGCAGAGGCGAAGGAACTACTGGAGCAGAAGATAGTTGGCCCGCTGGACAATTTCCGGAACAAGTTTGGCGCGGAGTTCTCCGCCATGCTCGTGCTGGACAAGGAGATGAAGGTCGCCTTTCAGTTCCAGAAAACGGAAGTGCTCGAACGTGCCGCCGCCGCTCTCGAAGATACCGCCAACGCCATCTGCCCCTGCCCCGTCTGCGCCAAAGCGGGCCGCAGTTCCAGCATCTACGAGACCGACGAAGC
>JANOZA010000460.1:0-3962 GCA_031429155.1 Verrucomicrobiota bacterium
GTGATCCGGGAGGCACTGTCATCCACGGTCATGCTGGTGCGCGTGGCCTCATCAAGGTAGTTTCCGAACAGAGCATAGCGGGCGCTCGTTGATGTCGCGGCATTGTAGGCGGCCATCACCTGACCAACGGTCTTACCGGTCCCGCCGGACGTCGTCACCCTCCCGATTTCGCGGTTCACCCACTGATTCACGGCCTCCTGAACGACAGCCAGTTGCTGTCGGGAAACCACTTCCCGGGTATCCTTGGAGGCGTTTGAGAAATTGGAAATTGCCATCGCCGCGAGGATACTGATGATGGCGACTACCAACAGCATCTCAACGAGAGTGAAGGCTCGATTCAGGGGTTTAACGTTCATTGGTGTCGGAATGGGTGAAGTGGGTTGATCGGAGGATCCGGGGAATCTGAGGGAATTTATCACGTGAATCAGATTATTCAAGAATTTCCATATATTTAATAATTACAAACCGGAAGTATTCTAAATCGTGAGCCCGATTCAATGCACGGGTGGCGCCAGCCTGGCGGCCCTCGCAGCATCAATGGCGGCTGCATTGTCTCTCACGGTGTCGCGGGCCATAAAAAGTGGCCACCAACCCGTCCCCGGGGTGCCTTTTCCATCCGTGTCGAATTGCGAAGGCAAGAATTTCCTGAGCGCCGCGATTTCCTTCTCGGCGTAGTCAAGAGCCGCGGCACTGCCGAGGCTGTCCGCCAGCGCATAAACCTTCCACTGGCTGGAGTTTACCAGTGCGTCGTTATAACGAGCCCTATCGTAGTGACGTCCGGCATTCATCCTGTCATACGCGGCTAATACTCCCCCCAAAGCGAGCACCCGCTCATGAAGACCGAGGACCATTTCAGGATCTCTGTTGTCGTTGGCGATAGCTTCCAATTGAGTCAATGGCCGGGGATTGAGGGGGGATTTCGAAAGAGCATCGCGCGCCAGGCTTTCGCGACTGGTCCAGACCTGGCTGCGCTGCGCCGACATCACGATCCAGAGCATGGCGAGCAGCACGGTGCCACCGAGTGGAAGGCGCTGCGCCCTGGGGAACCGTTCGGCTACATGAAACATCGCCGTAGTGACGAGCAGCATCAACCACGGCACGGCGGGATAAGCCCGGTACTCTACGAAATGCTCGGCATTCACATAACCAAATCGCATGAAAAGAGGCACGGTTGCCAACAACGCCAGCAACGCCCATCCGCGGAGCCTCACGGCGCGCCGGGAACCGACGAGTACCAGTCCCGTGAGCCCGGCGCAGAGTGCGAGGATGAGTTTCGCACTGGCCTCCACATCCACCCATGGTCTCGACCACGGCACATAATGGTCACTGCTGAGCCCCACCGGGAGCAGGCTTCTTCCAAGGTAATCCCAAAACAGACGGCCTTGAGTAAAAATGTGTTCGGGATAATCACGTCCCCAATGCTTCCATTGATCCTCAAAAATCGGAACCCAGCGAACGAGAAATAGCAGAGCCGCGATTCCCGCCACACAAAACACCGTCCTCCTCAGCCAGTCTGCGAGGGGAGGCAGCAGCACTCTTTTCTCCCCGTTGAGTGCCGGAGTTCGCTTCCAGAAAACGATGAGTAAGGCCAACCATGCGAGCGCAAGCACCATTCCCGGAAAGTAGGAAAGGGTGGCCCCTGCGACGCCCCCTACGGCAAGCCAGAATGAACGGCGCGACCTGGTCTGCAGCCACTCCGCTGCTCCGCCAGCCGCCATCATAGAGAACATCGCCACCGTGATGCTGTTCAGGCATTTGGCGTAATGCACCGGTTCGGAACAGAGCGGATGGCACGCGAACAGAACCGCTCCGGCAAGGGCTGCCCGCGCGCGGATGGCATCGTCTTTGAGCAGCCCGGAGAGCGACAGTATCTGCCGTCCGGCATACCACGCCATGCAGGCCGTCACCAAATGCATCAGCAGATTCCACAAATGGTAAAGCCAGGAGGCTTCGGACACGTCTGGCACCAGTTTCCCTGTGAGCAAATAGAAGGCAGTTGGCACCACTTGGAAGATCTCCACCACCAGCGTGTCCGGCCCCTCCTTCCCGATTAGAATGGGTTCTCCAAACGGCAGGCACAGCCGGCGTGACGCCGGGCCGTCTCCATTTGAATTGAGGATGAATCCGAAGTCATCCATGTAAAAATCTGCCCTCAGGCAACCACCAAAGGCCAGCAGTCCTGCCAGTAGAATAATACCCCATGCGGCACGGCGTCGGGCTGGGGAACGTGAGTTCATGTCAATATTCTTACGCATCATGCAGCTTTGTGCTGAATTCGACAAAGCCACAGGAAACATTCGCGGACGATCCGTCCCCATGGTCGGCGGAACCATCCGCCTGAACCCTGGATTTTGCGGGCAGCTTTAAGCGTCCCCTCCGCTCTTCCGGGTACCCGGGAACGGACTTCGATGAGCGTCCGCCTGCGTCCCGGCTGTGCTTGATACACTTCGGGAATCGTTTTTTCACCCGTCAGTATCAGTTCCCATCCGCATTATAGAGCAATCCCACACTCCCGCTGAATTCAAGATACCTGGCCAGTGAGCTCGCTTCCGTAAAGGACACGCCCGAGAGTTGGAAAACAGTATCACGCAAATGTCCGCGGCCACTTTTTCCCTCAATCAGTTCATGGACTAATCCCTCCTTGTCGGACACGGGGCTGGAAAAAGTAGCCCCGGCGGCTCTTGCCGAGGAGTAAATAGTCGCGGCAAACTGCGCATTGCGGCGATCTTTGGAAACCTCAGCAGACTCCGTGAGTCCAGTCATGGAGGAGATGCCAATAGCCGTCAAAACGCCGATCACTGCCACTGCGATGATCAATTCTACCAGAGTAAAGCCACAGGCAACTCGAGGTTTGGCAGGGATGAAATTCATGTTGGTTCCGTTTTCCAGAAAAAACCCTCACCAGCACAATGCTGGTGAGGGCTAATTATTTTGGGCTGTGAAGGTAACTGCCTAAGAGGAATCTCTTTGAAGCAAATCAACAGCCCCAGTCATTATGGGGTGTCGCCACCGGTGCCGGTGTAAACCAGGTTGCCATTGATTGCACCGGGGTCGGTGAGCAGCGTGGCTGCCGTGGTGCGCTCAGCCGCATCGAGGACGACTTGGAAGGTCGTGGTGGAGAACTGGCCTTTACCAGCGATACCGCCGTTAAGTTCACCGGCGATGCCAGCTGCGGTGGCTGTGGTAAAGGAAGCACCAGCGGCACGGGCGGCAGCGTAAGTGGACGCAATGTTCTGAGCATTGCGCTTAGCCTTCACATTACGGCTGTTTTCGAAGATTCCGGACATGGCCGGGATCGCGATGGCGGCGATGACGCCGATGACGGCGATAACCACGAGGAGTTCGACAAGGCTGAAGCCCTTCTTCTTGATGTTTTTCAGGTTTTTCATTTTGGTATGTTTTGGTTTTGTTGTTGTTGGTATGGCTTTTATTGCCGTGAAGAGATTAACCCATCAAAATGGCATCGTCAATATAATTTCCATAGTTTTTGTTCTTATCACACGAATATTCCGCGATTAAACCGGGAAACCCACCTGAAACTTTTTTCCTGCAGGACCAAAAACGTGCCCCGTTTCGCTGCGCGCAGCCTACTTCAGCAGCCCCAAAATGCCCTGCGGATACACGCCGAAGAGCACTGTCGCGGCGATTAGCACGAGGATCAGCACCTTTATCGCCGGGCTGAAGGTAATCACCACCGATTCGCCCTCTGGCGCGCGGTTCCAATACATGCTGCGGATCACCTTGAAGTAGTAGTAGAAGCCCGCAGCGGCTCCGGCGACGGCGATGGCGAGGCCGAGCCACTGGCCGGAGTTGGCGGCGGCCAAGAAGACGAAGAACTTCCCGAGAAAGCCCGCCGTCAGAGGCACGCCGGCGAGGGAGGCCGCGGCGATGAGCAGGGCGAAGGCGAGGAAGGGCGACCGCTGGTGCAGGCCGTCGAAGGCGCGGAGTTCGTCGCTGCCCGT
>JANOZA010000461.1:0-8837 GCA_031429155.1 Verrucomicrobiota bacterium
ACAATGTGCGGAGACATTCCCCCGGTCGGCGGCCCAGTCTCCCTTTCCGCTATCGCCCACGCGGCAAACAGCACCGCGCTGGAGGCCGCGATCCCCGCCAACGCCGCATGAGCCGGGTGCCGGCGAGCCCATTTCATCGCCCGCACGATCAGGCCCGCGGGCCTCGCATGCACCGGCGCGCCGCGCTGCCAACGGTCCAGATCATCCGCGAACTCCGCCGCCGTGGCGTAGCGGGCCGTGGGCGATTTCTCCAGGCACTTCATCACCACCGTTTCGATGTCGCGGTCCAGCGCCGGCTTCAGCGCACGCAGCCGCGGCGGCTCAGTCTCCGCGACTTGCTTGAGCAGGGTGATGAAGTCCTCGCCGGTGAACGGACGCCGCCCGCTGAGCAATTCGTAGAGCATCGCGCCGAGACTGTAGATGTCCGCCCCAGGCGTGAGCGCGCGATTCTCACCGCGCGCCTGCTCCGGCGCCATGTAGTGCGGCGTGCCCATGATCTGGCCGCTGACCGTCAGGCTGGAATCCAGCCCGATCTTCCGCGCGAGTCCGAAGTCGGTGACGTGAGGCGCGCCCGCGGCATCAATGAGAATATTCCCGGGCTTGAGGTCGCGGTGCAGAATGCCCTTTTGGTGCGCGTGGTGAACGGCACGCGCCACCGTGGCCATGAGCGCCGCCGCCTTGCGCGCATCCGCCTGAAATTCCGCCGCGCGAAAATGCAGCGTGCCGCCCTCGATGAGCTTCATGCTGAAGTAAGCCTGCCCCTCATGCGCGCCGACTTCATAGATGGACACGATGTGCGGATGATCCAGTGAAGCCGCGGCCTCCGCCTCGGCACGAAAGCGTTTCGTGTCCGCCTCCGATGTCAGCAGCGGTCGGTCGCGCAGCATCTTCAGCGCGACGATGCGATGCAACGAAGTCTGCCGCGCGCGAAACACGACGCCCGTCGAACCGCGCGCGATTTCATCCAGCAAAACGTAATCGCCGAAATAGCCGATCGTCTCACCCGATTGCGGCAGCACCGGGAGCGGCGCGGCAGCGGGCGTGAGAAAGTCCGGTGAATGGGCCTCCAGGCGCAGCAGCGTCTCAATCCTCTCCCGCAGCGCCACGTCATCCGCGCACGCAGATTCCAGAAACCGTTCCCGTGCTTCGGCACCGGCAATATCCAGCGCCGCCAGGAAGATTTCCTTCTGGCGGGCGATGGAGGCAGTGTCCGGGGATGGCATGGTGGTCAGTGGGACATGCCCCGAAACGGGACAGAAACGGCAAAATAGTTGGTTTCACTCCCATGAAATCTCCGCCCGCAGCCAAGCCCGGGCGAAGGCCCACTGCCGGTTCAATTCCCGTTCGGGCTGGCCCGTGAGTTCTGAGATCTCCGCCCACTTCAGCCCCGCGAAATAGCGCAGACTCACGATCTCCGCCAGCGCCGGATCCTCCGCCGCGAGCCGCGCCAGCGCATCGTCCACCGCGAGTAATTCCTCATCCGGCGCGGGCGCGATGACATCCACTTCCTCCAGACGCACACGCTCCCGTTCCTCCCCGCCGCGCTTGATCCGCTTCTTGTCGCGCGCCCGGTTCAGCAGGATGCGCCGCATCGCTTGCGCCGCCGCGCCGAAGAAATGCCGGCGGCTTTCCCACTGCGGCTCGCCATGCTTCGAGACGCGCAGCCAGGCCTCATGCACCAGCGCCGTCGCCGTCAGCGTCTGCGGCCCGCTTTCCGCCGCCATGTGCCCGCGGGCCAGCCGGCGGAGTTCTTCATAGACATCCGAGAGCAAAGCCGCCGCCGAAGCGGGCGGAGCGGCGCTCGTGTCAGCGGAACGGGAGGCATCCATGAAGTCCGACGTTATGGACGCAGCCGCCCTCGCGTCAAATTCCAATCGAGGGCGACTGCCGGCGATTTGGCAACTTCGAGGAATATCTTGACGCGGAAGGTGTCTGAGTCACAGTCCCGCTCCCATGTCCCGTCTCGCCAAACACTTTCTGTTGCTCCTCGCCGTGCTGGCCGTGGGAAGTGCGCAGATGTTTGGCATCGCGCGGGGGTTTGTGTGCAATTGCACCGGCGAGCCGGTGCCGGTGGAAAGTGCCGTCTGTGAGCCCTCGCACTGTCATCCCGGCCATGAGCATCACGACTGCCCCGGCGAAGAACCGGAGGAACACCAGCACCAGGAAGTCACGGAGAGCATCCTGCTCATCACCCCGGGACCGCTGACATTTGATCTGCCCATGATCGTGGAGTGCGACCTCTCGGAGGTCATTGCCCGGTGCGTGCAACTTTCCCGGGAGAACGCCGAGCATGAAGCGGAGTTGCTGCGCCCGCCGGATGATACCGGAGGCAGTCCGCCCGCCGCCCTCATGGTGGCGAAGACGATGGTGATGCTGGTTTGAGAATGGAAGTGCGTTGTGCCCGGCCCTGACGGCTGCGGCGAATCTGCATGTGTGGCGCGATGCGCCATGCCATTTCCATAATCAAACTGCCCATCATCATGTTTCGTAAAGTCATCCCACTCTTTCTCGCCTTCGCCGCCTCCGGGCTGCGCGCGGAAACCTTCACCATCGAGGGAGCCGTCACGCATGCACTGCGCTCCAATCCCGATCTCGCGGCTGCCCGCTGGAGCATCGAGGAGGCGCGCGGACGGCTCATTCAGTCCGGACGATTACCGAATCCGGAACTGGAATCCGAACTCAAACCCAATGTGCGCGGGCGCGAGTTTTCTTTCAGCGCCGGCTTTGTGCAGAAGATCCCGGTGACGAAACGCCTTCACCTTGAGCGTGCCATTTCGCAGGCTCAACTGGCGCAGGCGGAGGCGGAAGTGCTCGACGCCGGGCGGCTGGTTTCCGCTCAAGTGCGTACGGCTGCGGTGAAGTTGCTCGCGTTGCAGGAGCAAAAAACGCTCAAAGAAAAGCAGCGCGCCAACAGCCTCAAACTGGCCGAGGAAGCGGATCGCAATGCAAAGAAGGCGGAAGGCTCGGCGCTGGAGGCGGCACAGTTCGGACTGGAGGCGCAGCAGTTGTCGCTGGACCTGCTCCAGACGGATGCGGATCGCGCCGCGCTGGCCGGTGAACTGCGTCCGCTGCTGGGACTCGGGGCTGCGGCAGGCGTGGAAATCACAGGAGAACTTCCCGCGCCGACGGCAGCCGCGGGAGGTGCCTCACCGGAACACCGCGCGGACTACGCGGCCGCTCAGGCCAAAGAATCCGCCGCACGCACCGGCATTGACCTCGCCCGCGCCGGGAAATGGGACGACGCCTCCTACGGCCTCGCCGCAGAATTCGCACGCAGTGAAGACGCACCCCGCGGCCTGGAAAACGATGGATTCATCGGTCTCAAGTTTTCCATCCCGCTGCCCTTCTGGAACAAGAACGAGGGAAAGATACACGAAGCCAGCTCCGCCGCGGCAAAAGCGACGCAAGAAAAGCAGGCACTCGCTCTGCGCATCCGCGCCGAAGCCACCGCCGCGCAGCAGGAAATGGCCGCCGCCGCCAACATTATCACACAAACCTCCGGCCCGCTCCTCCGGCAGTCGCTCGCCCTGGAGGAACAGTTTATGAAAGCAAAAGCCGCCGGCCAGGCCACCCTCACCGATGTCCTCCGCTCCCGGGAGAAGCGATTCGCTCTCGAAGCTGCCCTCCTCAATGCCTTGCGTGACTGGCACCTCGCCAGAGTACGACTCCTCTCCGCCCAGGGACGCTGACCATGAAATCCTCCATGACCCTACTCATTCTCAAAGGCCTCATCAGCGGAGCCGTCATCGTGACGGTCTCCGAACTGGCGAAGAAGAACAACACCGCCGCCAGCATCGTGCATTCGCTGCCGCTCGTCTCACTGCTCGCCTTCATCTGGCTCTACGCCGGCACGAAGGACGCCTCGCTCATCGGCCGGCACGCCTACGGCACGTTCTGGTTTGTGCTGCCGACGCTGCCGATGTTCCTGCTCATGCCGTGGCTGATCAAGAAGACCGGCGGTTTCTGGCCGGGGCTCTCTGCGGGCGTGCTGCTCACCATCGCTCTCTATTTTCTAACCATGCGGCTGCTCAAAGCGGCCGGCGTGAACCTTTGATTCTTATCCGATGCACAGACGACTCATTCCATTCTTTCTAGCCGCCGCTGCACTCCATGCTGCTGAGACGGCTATACCCAACCGCGGTCAGAATACCGTCACGCTGAATGCCATCGCCACTCGCAACCTTGGTCTCGAAACCGTAGAGGCGGAAGAGCAGGACTTCGAAGAGACAGCATTCGTGCTGGGCACCATCGAAGTCCTTCCCGGCAAGCGCGCCGTCGTCAGCACACGCATCGCAGGTCGCGCACAATCAGTGATCGGCAAAGAGGACATGCAGTGCGAGGCCGGCGACGAACTGCTCTGGGTGGAAAGCCGCCAGCCCGGTGATCCGCCGCCGGTCATTCGTGTGGATGCCCCCATCGCGGGTCTCATTGCAAAAGTGAATGTCGCTCCGGGTCAGCCAGTGGAGCCGGGCCATGCGCTCATGGAAATCTATGACCTCACCACTGTCGAAGCCAAGGCCGCCGTACCGCAGCATCTCACGGCGCGAATCGGCAAAGGTATGGAGGCCCATATTCGAGTGCCGGGATTTCCTGACAGGGTGTGGGAAGCGACAATGGCTCACATCGGCGCCGCCGCCGATGCCGCCAGCAGCACGGTAGAGGCCGCCTTCCACGTGCCGAATGATGACGGCGTATTGCGTCCCGGCATGAGAGCGGAATTCACGCTCGTGCTCAGCAAACGCCCCGGCGTCATGAGCATCCCAAGGGAAGCTCTGCAGGGGGACGCGACGAATCGCTTTGTGTATATCCGCGATTACGAACTGAAGCACGCGTTTGTGAAGACCTCCGTCGCGACCGGCGAGATGAATGACCGCTCCGTGGAAATCCACGAAGGCCTCCTGCCTGGCGATGAGATCGTCACCAAAGGAGCTTACGCCCTCGGCTTCGCCGGGAAGGGAAGCGTCTCCTTAAAGGAAGCCCTCGATGCCGCCCACGGTCACCCGCACAACGAAGACGGGACCGAGATGACGAAGGAACAACAGGCTGCCGCAGCCGCCGGCGGTGCAGGGCACGATCACGATGACGAAGCGGGCGGCGCACTGCTTTGGAAAGTAATCAGCGGCGTACTTTTCGTGCTGCTAATCATTTCAAGCGTGCAGCGAAATGCCGGCGGAAAAACAATCAAACCAGAGGCAGCCTGATGCTCAATAACCTCATCCGCTGGTCTCTCAGGAACCGGCCCATCATCCTGGCTGCGGCCATTCTGCTGCTCGTATTCGGATACCAGACGGTACGCGAGTTGCCCGTGGAAGTTTTGCCGGACATGACGAAGCCCACGGTCACGATTTTGACCGAGTGCCCCGGGCTCGCGCCGGAAGAAGTGGAAACGCTGGTCACGCAGCCGCTCGAAAGTGCCGTCCAGGGCGTGGCTGGACTGGACCGGCTGCGGTCGAACTCCGATGTCGGGCTGTCGCTCGTCTTCGCTGAATTCGCGTGGGGCACAGACATTTATAAGGCGCGGCAGATGGTCCAAGAGCGGATGCAGTCGGTGCTCAGCACGCTGCCGGCGCAGGCGAAGCCCGGCATGACACCCGTGTCGTCGCTCATGGGGGAAATTTTACTCGTCGGCCTGCGTAGCAAAGATGGCGCGGTGAAACCGATGGACCTGCGCACTCTGGCCGACTGGACCATCCGGCGTCGGCTCCAAAGCATCGGCGGCGTTGCCGAGGTCCTCACCATCGGCGGTGGCGTGAAGCAGATCCAGGTGCAGCCCGATCCCCAGCGGCTCGCGGCCTTCGGTGTTACGTTCGAGGAACTGGAGAAGGCTGTGAGCAAGGCGGCGGGCAATGCCACCAGCGGCTACCTCCAGGCCGGACCGCGCGAAATCATGGTGCGGAACATCGGTATGACCACCAGTCTCGAAGACATCGGAGGCACCACTGTCAAAACCATCGGCGACCGCTCCATTTTCCTCAGCGATGTGGCAAACCTCGACTACGCCGTGCAGACGATGCGCGGCGATGCCAGCATTGCGCTGTCAGGGGACAAAGCAGGCACCATGGGTGTTGTCCTGAGTATTGATAAAGCTCCGGGTTTCGACACCCTCAAGCTCACAGCCGACATCGAGAGGGCGCTGGAAGAACTAAAACCCTCACTGCCGCCGGGCGTCGAGGCGGCCATCATGTTCCGTCAGGGTGACTTCATCGAACACGCCGTCGGAAACCTTACGGAGGCGATCCGCGACGGGGCCATCATGGTCACGATCGTGCTCTTCCTCTTCCTGCTGAACTTCCGCACCACCTTCATCACCCTGGCAGCCATGCCGCTGTCGTTTGCCGTGACCGTCCTGACCTTCCGCTGGCTTGGCATCAGTGTGAACAGCATGACGCTCGGCGGTCTCGCCGTCGCCATCGGCATGGTAGTGGATGACGCCATCGTGGACGTCGAAAATGTCTTCCGGCGATTGCGCGAAAATGCAGCATCCGATTCGCCACAGCCGCGCCTGGATGTCATCGCGTCCGCATCCGGTGAAGTGCGAAACTCCATTCTCTACGCCACCGTGATCATCATCCTCGTCTTCCTGCCGCTGATGGGGCTGGAGGGACTGGAGGGCCGGCTTTTCACCCCCATCGCGATCGCCACGATCGTCAGCATGGCGGCGTCGTTCGTCGTCTCGCTGACTGTGATTCCCGTGCTGTGCTCGCTGGTGCTGCGTCCGAAGGAAGGCCAGGCGCACCGCGACGGCTTCTTCGTGCGCGGCATGAAGAAGTTCGTGGAGCACACCTTTCTCAAGGCCGCGCTTCATATACCGCTGCCGGTCATCGCTGTCGTCTCGCTGCTCCTCGTGGCCGCGCTGAGTCTGTATCCAAAAATGGGAAAAGAGTTTCTTCCCACGTTCAATGAGGGCAGCGCCACCATTTCACTCGCCGGGCCGCCCGGTTCATCGCTCAAACATTCCAATGAAGTCGGCGACATCGGCACGAAGATTCTCATGAGCATCCCCGAAGTGAAATCGGTGGGCCGTCGAGCCGGCCGGGCGGAGAAGGATGATCACGTCATGCCGGTCTCCGTGAATGAATACGACGTGGAATTTATCGAAGGCGGACGCCCGCGCCTGGAAGTCTTCGCCGAAATCCGGGAGAAGCTCGGCCCCAAAGCCATGCCTGGCACCTTCGTCAATGTCGGTCAGCCCATCGGCCACCGGCTTAGTCACATGCTCAGCGGCGTCTCCGCAAAGATCGCAGTGAAAATCTTTGGCCCCGACCTCGCAGTGCTGCGGACGAAAGGAGCGGAGGTCCGTGACCTTGCGAAGTCCATCCCTGGACTAACCGACGTGAATCTGGAAGCCCAGGTCCCGATTCCGCAGGTGAAGATAGAGATCAACCGTGAGCGCGCCCGGGCCTACGGAGTGCAGCCGGGGGCGATCAACGACCAGGTCTCCGCATTCCTTGGCGGCCTCACCATGGCCGAACTCCGGGAGGGCCAGCGGACCGTTGATCTCATCCTTCGTCTCCCGTCGGAGTGGCGCAGTTCCGCTGATAAACTCGGCGATCTGCTCATCGAAACCGGCACAGGTCAGCGCGTGCCGCTCCATCTTATCGCCGACGTCCGCGATGGAAACGGCCCCAATGTCATCAGCCGCGAGAACGCGCAGCGCCGCATCGTCATCGGCGCCAACACCAGTGTGCGCGACCTGGAATCCCTCGTGCTCGCATGGCAGAAAGCTGTTAAGGAAAAGCTCGAGCTGCCGGAGGGCTACTTTGTCAGCTTCGAGGGCGAATACCTCTCCCAGCAGAAAGCGGCAAAACGCATCCTGTTCTTCTTCAGTCTTGTCATGGCGGTCGTGCTGCTGCTGCTCTTTGGTTATTTCCGCAGCGTCTCACTCGCCATGCAGGTCATGCTGAACATTCCGCTGGCCCTCATGGGTGGACTGGCCCTGACATGGCGCATGATAGACAACATCTCCATCGCCACACTCGTCGGTTTCATTGCCGTCGGCGGCGTCGCGGCGCGCAATGGCATCATGATGATCTCGCATTACCTCAACCTCATGCGACACGAAGGCGAAGGCTTTACGCGAAAGATGATCATCCGCGGCACCCAGGAGCGCCTTGTGCCCGTGCTTATGACGGCACTGGCCGCCGGCTGCGCCCTCATTCCACTGCTTTGGTCCGCGCATGAGCCCGGCAAGGAAATCCTCTATCCCGTCGCCGTTGTCATCGTCGGCGGACTCATCAGTTCCACCCTCCTCGATCTGGTCGTCACGCCCGCCGTCTTTTTCGCCTTCGGCAGGAAAGCCGCAGAAAAGGCTCTGCTTCTCCACGCCCCCGCGGCACAATGAATTTCCGGTAAGCGACTGCGTCAACAGACGCGGCCGCCCTCCGGCCTCACAGAAACCAAAAAACCAAACACAAACACACCCATGAAAATGAAACTGACTGCCCTGCTGCTCGCCCTCTCCACCGCCTTTGCCTTCGGCCACGGCGGCGTCGAACTCGGTCCCAACAAGGGCCGCATCCTTGAGTTCAGCAAAAACGAAACCTTGAACGGCGAAGTAACCGTGAAGGAAGGGAAGTTCCAGATCGCCCTCCTCGACAAGGACATGAAGGCCGTAAAGGTGGAAGCCCAGACACTAACCGCCACCGGCGGCACCCGTGAAAAACCGGCGAAGCTGGAGGTTTCGAAAACCGAAACCGGATTCACTGGCATCCCATAGGCCAGAAAACACGGGCGAGCCTCCCCCGTAGAGACGGCGGCTGATCCACTAAAATCGTTGGGGGGTCGAGTTGTGATTTTCGAGGTCTGCCCCGGCGATTCGGCGCAGTGCTGTCCCATGA
>JANOZA010000462.1:0-13097 GCA_031429155.1 Verrucomicrobiota bacterium
GTGATCGTGCGGCCGACCCAGGGGCGTTGCCCTGGGCCTTATACGGAAGCCGGAGACCCTGCCAGGGGTCGCAGCCATTAGCGAGGCGTCGGAGCGAGGGACGAGCGCAGACGCCTCGTAACGCACCCAAAAACGTCCGCATCCCGGAGAGCCGGAGCGAAGCGGAGACAGCCGAAGGCAAATGCCAGCACCGTGCCGTTCCCAACCCGTGCCAGGATCAGAAATTGCTGCGACCCCTGCCGGGGTCGGGGGATCGGAGGGCGGCGGACGAGGCGTCTGCGACGCCTCACTAATAGCTATAACCCCTGGCGGGGTCAGGGCGGCGGACTTCCGTATAAGGCTCAGGGCGTTGCCACGGGCTGGCATGGATTGGGCCTTTGGCCCATGCGGTGAGTCCAGCGTGTGTGCGGCTTTGGGAGCGCAGTTCCCGAAGAAAAAGCTGCGTCACCTTTTAATCAGCACAGGCAATCGGCGCAAGTGACGTGTCACCTTTTCCAACTGCACATGCTGTTCGCGGAGGTGACGCGTCCCTTTTCCCAACAGCGCGTGCAGATTGGGGTGGTGACGCGTCCCTTTCTCCAACAGCGCGTGCGGTTGGCGGAGGTGACGCGTCTCTTTTCCCGGCAGCGCGTGCAGATGGCGGAGGTGACGCGTCCCTTTCTCCAACAGCGTGAGCCGTTGGCGGAGGTGACGCGTCTCTTTTCCCGGCAGCACATGCAGTTCGCGGAGGTGACGCGTCCCTTTTTCCGTAGGCGCGAGCCGTTGGCTCACTTCTTCAGGGCGACGACGAAGAGATCCGTCATGGGGTTGATGACGAGCGCGTCGGTTGGCTGGCGGGGCAGAATTACGGGGAAGGAAGGAATGCTGGCGGAGAAATGACAAAGCCATTCATTGGCGGGCACGGCTGCTCGGCCTGGAAGCCTTCACTGGAATGTTGGCAGGAGACTTTACAAGGATTCCCCGTCGTTTAGCATCGCGCTGTTATGAACTTTTCCAGCCAGCAGAGCGATTGCGTTGAATCCTATATCGAAGGCCGTCCGGACTTTGCCCGTCCGATGCTCACGAAGCTTTGCGTGATTGTCCGCAGAAACGCCCCGCACCTGGAGGAGGCCATCCGCTGGCAGGCGCCGTCATGGAAGGGGAACGAAATCGTCTGTGCCATCGCGGCATTCAAGAAGCATGTGTCGATTACGTTCTGGCGCGGGGCGGAATTGCCAGATCCGAAGAGGCAACTCATCCACGGCTATGGCCGGTCAGCCATGCGGACGGCGAAATTCACAGCACCGGACCAGCTTGATGAGAAGGTGATCCGCGCCTGGGTCGTCGCCGCGGTGAATCTCGATAACGCCGGCCCCGCGCCGAAACCGAGGCGGGAAAAGAAGCCGGAGCCGGTAGTGCCTCCTGGGCTGGCGGCAGCTCTTGGCAAAAACGCCAAGGCGCGAACCGCTTTCGCCGCGCTTTCTCCCTCTCACCGGCGGGAATACTGCGAATGGATCGCCCAGGCTAAACAGGAAGCCACCGTGCAGCGGCGGGTTGAGAAGGCGCTCGGGATGCTCTCTGCGGGCGGGGCGCTCTACGGGAAGAACAAGAAGTAGCCGCCAGAGTTCCGGCTTGCGCGGAGCTTCCGGAGTGAGCGAGGGATGCCGCCGCGCCACTTCCATCAGGAAGGCGGCGCTTTTGTTTTTTACCGACCAATCAACCATGGATAAACTCATCGTCACCGGCGGACAGGAACTGGAGGGCGACATCTACGCCAGCGGTTCCAAGAACTCCGCGCTGCCCATCCTCGCGGCCACGCTCCTGACGCGCGAAAAGTGCGTCATTCGCCGCGTGCCGGATCTCAGCGACACGAACTATATGACGCAGATCCTCGCCGCACTTGGAGCGCAGGTCGAGCGGGCCAGCGGCACCGTGGTGGTGGAGGCGGAGAAGGTGATCAGCGAAGCGCCGTATGAGCTGGTGAGGAAAATGCGCGCGTCCATCTGCGTCATGGGGCCGCTGCTGGCGCGCACGGGCATGGCGAATGTTTCGCTGCCCGGCGGGTGCATCATTGGGGACCGTCCGGTGGACCTGCACCTTCGCGGGCTGGAACAACTTGGTGCGGATGTGAACGTGGAGGGCGGCAATATTCTGGTGAAGGCCAAGGACGGCATGGGAGACCGCGAGATCAATATGCGCGGCAAGCACGGCTCCACGGTGCTGGGCACGGACAACCTCATGATGGCCGCCGTGCTCACGCCGGGCACTACCGTCATCGAGGGTGCGGCCATGGAACCGGAAGTCGAAGACCTCGCCAATTTCCTCATCCGCATGGGTGCAAAGATCGAAGGGGCGGGCACGCGGCGCATCGTAATCCAGGGCGTGAAAGAACTCGGCGGGGCTGAGCACATGGTCATTCCCGACCGCATCGAGGCGGGAACTTTTCTCATCGCCGGGGCCATCGCCGGCAAGCGTGTCACGGTGAAGCGTTGCGAACCTTCACACATGACGGCCTTCCTCAAGACGCTCACCGACAGCGGTTATCCCGTGGAAGTGAAGGGCGACAGCATCACCATTGCCCGGGCGTCGAGCCCCCGCGGCAGCGACATTCGCACGGAGCCGTACCCAGGTTTTCCCACGGACATGCAGGCGCAATTTACGGCGCTCTTTGCCACGGTGCCGGGCATCAGTGTCATCACCGAGACTATCTTTCCGCAGCGCTTCATGCATACGCCGGAACTGAACAGAATGGGCGCGCAGATAACGCTGGAGGGCGCCACGGCGATCATCAAAGGCGTGGACCAACTGGTGGGCGCGCCGGTGATGGCGAGCGACCTCCGCGCCAGCGCGGCCCTCGTGCTGGCCGGTCTCACCGCCCGCGGCGAAACCGAAGTGAACCGCCTCTACCACATTGACCGCGGGTATGAGCACATAGACGAGAAACTCGTCCGGGTGGGTGCGAAGATGCGGCGGGAAAAAGCGTGACTCCGCCGTCCACCAACCTGCTTCGCCTCTCGCGTCAGTTGTTCGCTGACGACGAAGCGGAGCGAGCGGCATTCCTCGCGGCGCTTGGGACACCGCAACCGTATCAGCCAGCAGTACTGTGGATGCAGGACCGGCCGGACAGTTTGCCATTCGCGACGGCGGAGCGGCAGGCGTGGCTGCCAGAGTTTGTGGATTTGGCTGCGCCGGGTGAGCGACCGGGCCAGTGTGCGCTGCACGAGCAGGGCGCGTACTATTGTTTGGATGTGTCGTCCGTATTCGCCGCCTCGGTGCTGCGTCAGATCTCCGCGGAGCCGGAGGTGGTGCTGGATGTTTGCGCCTCGCCGGGAGGAAAGAGCCTCTTCGCATGGCGCTGCCTGCGCCCCGGTTTGCTGGTGGCCAACGAAGTCATCGTCAAACGCACCGCGCCGCTCATCAGCAATCTGAAGCGCTGTCATGTTCAGCCATGCATGGTGACCAACGCCGACACCGCCGTGCTGGCCCGCGTGTGTCCGGCGAGCGCGGACGTCGTCATCGTGGATGCGCCGTGCAGCGGGCAGTCACTTATAGCCAAGGGCGTGGAAAACGCCGGCTGTTTTCATCCTGCGAACATCAATCTCAACGCCAACCGCCAGCGACGCATTCTCGCCAACGCCGCCGCTGTCGTCGCGCCGGACGGCTGGCTCGCCTACATCACCTGCACCTATGCCGAGAAGGAGAACGAGGCAAATCTTCGCTGGTTGCTGCGCCAGTTTCCGGATTTCAGCGCGGTGCCCGTTCCCGCACTGGAGGCGCACTGTTCCAGGCTTGCGGACGAGCCCTGTTACCGGCTTTGGCCGCAGGGCGGGGTGGGCGCAGGCGCGTTCGCCGCGCTCCTTAGGAGAAATGGAGATGGCGGACGCGGAGGACTGGAGGGGCTGAGAAGCGCCTGGCGCTCCGCGTGATTGAACGAGTTGCCCGGCCGGCTGTCTGAGATCCCATGCGTTTTCTGCCCATCCTGATGTTGATACTCTCGCCCTGCGCGGCGGCAGAGCGGGTCATCCATATTTTCGTGGCGCTCGCCGACAATGCCAGTCAGGGCATTCAGCGTGTGCCTCCGAAGATCGGGAACGGGGATGATGCCGAGAACAACCTCTATTGGGGCTGCGACGACGGAGTGAAGACAGTTTTTTCACGCAGCAAAGTCTGGAAGCGCATCACTGTCGCCGACCCCGATGGTGAGGGCCCGATCCTGGAGCGGCTGGTATTTCAAAATGCCTCCGCCGGTGCCTGGCTGGTGGCCGATGCTTATCGGGGGAAGGAGATCAAACAATGCCTGACGGATTACCTTTCTGCCATGGCCGGGAATCTTAAGGTGGAGGCCGCTGCCGGCGGTCGCACTGTGGCGGCAGGCGGTGCCGCCGACTTTGTGGCTTACGCCGGGCACAATGGACTCATGGAGTTCCAGCTCGAAACGCCCGTCGCCGCCGCGGACCTGAAACCAAAGTCGGCCATCGCGCTGTGCTGTGTGAGCCGGACGTTTTTCGCGAGCCACATGGAGACCCTGAAAGCCACGCCGCTTATTCTGACGACGCAGCTCATGTATCCCGCAGCTCAGGTGCTGCATCAAAGCATCAACGGCTGGCTCGCCGGCAAGGACGGCAAGGCCTGCCTGCAACTGGCTGCGGGGGCTTATGCCGCGAATCAAAAGATCAGCGTGAAGTCCGCCGCGGGTGTCTTCAGCACAGGGCTGCCTGCGAAGGAAAAAGCGAAGGAGTGAATCGTTTGCGCCCGGCGGCAGGCTGTGTCCTTTCGCGCCATGAAAAAGTACGGAGTGAAACTGAATAACGGCAAAATCATCTGGGTCCACGCGGAGTCTGTGGAATGTCGCGATGGCGCGCTGCTCTTCTTCCGCGGCAGCGGGGAACAGCGGGAGCTCATCGCGGGCTTCAGCCTCGCGCAGTTGAATCACTGGGGAGTGCCGGATGCATTCGTGAGCGAGTAGCGCGGCGGCGCTTGCACGGGAATGGCCATGTGCGACTTCCGCGCATGAATCGTCCGCTCATCTGTTTGCTCGCATCGCTCTCTTTCTCCGTAGCTGCTCCGGTGCCGGAGAATCTCGTCGTTGAGGGTGTGCCGGAAATTCCCGCGGTTCTCAAGGCCGACGCCGGGCGTTTTCTGGAGTTCCGCTCGGCTGCATTTCAGGGCTGGCATCCGCAGCGGCGGGAAATGCTCATCACGACGCGGTTCGCGGAGACGCCGCAGCTTCACCTTTTGAAAATGCCGGGCGGTGCGCGGCGGCAGCTTACGTTTCAGCCGGAGCCGGTCAGTGGCGGCGGGTTCCGGCCGAAGACCGGCGAGATGATCGTCTTCGGCCAGGACACGGGCGGCGGGGAGGCATTCCAGCTTTACCGCTACGATCTCGCCACTGGCCGCATCACGCTGCTCACCGACGGCAAGTCCCGCAATACCGGCGCGCTGTTCTCACACGACGGCCGGCAACTGGCGTTCACCTCCACGGTGCGAAACGGCACGGACAACGACATCTGGGTTCTCGACCCGGACAAACCCGCAGATCGCCGCATGGTCAGTGAAGTGCAGGGCGGGGGATGGGGGCTGAGCGACTGGTCGCCGGACGGATCGCAGCTTCTCCTCACCGAGTTCCTCAGCGCCAACGAGAGCAAGCTCTGGCTCTGTGATGTCAAGACCGGCAAGCGCGAGCGGCTCACGCCGGAGAAGGAAGCCCCGGTGGCGCGCGATGGCGCGACGTTCAGCAGGGACGGCAAGGAAATCTTCCTCGCGAGCGATGAAGGTGGGGAGTTCAAGACGCTGGGACGCATGTCGTTGGCCGAAAAGAAGTTTGCACCGATGACGAAGGACATCGCCTGGGATGTGGAGTCGCTGGACCTGTCACCCGATGGGGAAAAGCTCGCCTTCACCACCAACGAGGACGGCAGCAGCGTCCTGCATGTCATCGCCACCGGTGCGCAGGGCGGCAAAGCGGCGTTTGTGCCGCAGCTTCCGAAGGGCGTGATCAGCGGTCTGGAGTGGCACGACAACAACAAGGATCTCGGCTTCAGCATGACCGGCGCCCGCTCCCCGGCGGAGGCATGGGCACTCGACACGGTCACCGGCAAACTCGAACGCTGGACCGACAGCGAGACCGGCGGGCTTGATGCCTCCACGTTCGTGGAGCCGGAGTTGGTGAAGCTGAAGAGCTTCGATGGCGTCGGCGTCTCCGGGTTCCTCTATCTGCCGGATGCGGTGAAATTCCCCGGCAAACGCCCGGTGCTCATCAGCATCCACGGCGGACCGGAAGGCCAGTCGCGTCCGGTTTTTCAGGCGCGGAATAACTATTACCTCAACGAAATGGGCGTCGCCATTCTCTATCCGAATGTGCGCGGCTCGGACGGCTACGGCAAAACCTTCCTGGCTCTGGATAACGGCTTCAAACGCGAGGACTCCGTGAAGGACATAGGGGCGTTCCTCGACTTCATCGCCGCCCATGAGCGGCTCGATCCCGCGCGTGCCGCGGTGATCGGCGGCAGCTACGGCGGCTACATGGTGCTCGCCTGCATGACGCATTACAGCGACCGCCTCCGGTGCGGCTGTGACATCGTGGGCATTTCGAACTTTCTCACGTTCCTCGCCAATACCTCCGGCTACCGCCGCGATCTCCGCCGGGTGGAATACGGGGACGAGCGCGATCCGAAAATGCAGGCTCACCTCCAGGAGATCAGCCCGCTGACGAGCGTGGCCAAAATAAAGAAGCCCCTCTTCATTGTGCAGGGGAAGAATGACCCGCGGGTGCCGGTGACGGAGGCCGAGCAAATGGTGAAGGCGGTCCGCGCCGGCGGCACGCCCGTGTGGTATCTTATGGCCACGGATGAAGGCCACGGCTTCGCCAAGAAGAAGAACGCCGATTTCCAGTTCCTCAGCACCATTCTGTTTTTCCGCGAGCACCTGTGAGCCGCTGCTTGTGTCCCGGTCCTTTTGAGGAAAACATGGCCGATGACTGAACGCCGCACTCTCCTCGCTCTGCTCCTCATCGTTTTCACGGTGGTGCTCTATGTGTGGGGCAAACGCAGCGCCGCACCCGCAGACAAGCCGAAGCCGGCGGTGAAAGCCGATGCCGAAGAACGGGTGAAGGCTGAGCCGTTCCCCGCAGTGCCGGATAAGCCGTAGCGGGATCGCTCAGGATGAAAACAAAAGCGCCCCGCCTGGAAACCAGACGGGGCGCTGCGTTTGAGACTGATGTTCTCCGGCTTCGGGTGAAACCGGAGACTGATGTCAGTAGAGTCCGACGACGCGCCAGTAAACGCGGCGGGCGTTGTCGGGCAGCGGCGGAGTCAGGTCCGTCAGGTTGCCGCTGAACGTGGTGCTGGCTCCGGCTGCGCCGTAACCGACGCCAGCCTTATACCATGCCACGAGGTCCGTGCTGTATTCGATCTTGTAGGACAGTCCCGGGGTGGACGGGAAGCCGATCGAGTAGGCGTCGCCGGCACCGGCGCTGAAGCTCACCACGCCGAGGCTCAGGTTGGCGGCTGGCTGAGCGCTGAGGGCAGGGCTGCTGAGGGTGTCCGGTGTGGCGGTCGGGATCCCGGCGGGGTAGGACGGATCACTTCTGAGGAGCACGAGGCCGGCGTTGGCCTTGGCTGGAGTGATGGACGTACCGCCGGCACCCTGAGCGCTGCCGAAGACCTCGAACCACGAGCCACCGCCGATTTCATACATATTCGTCGTGATGGGGTAGTCGCTGGGACCATTGAGGAAGATGGTGGCCGAAGTGCGGCTCTGGCCTGTGGGAACGTCGGTCTTGAGCCGGTTCCGGGTGCCGCCACCAAAATCTTCGATCACGCCCGCTCCAGTATCATTTTCCACGATGCTGATGAATCCGGCTGGTGGTGCCCCCGAGATGATGAGGTCGCTGCCGTCGTCTCCATCGAAGCCGAGGCGGTAAAGCCCGGTGGTCTCGATGTGAAGGTATCCGGTCGCGCTGATGGCGTAGTTGTCGTCGTCCCCCGCGGTGTTGTTAGCCCAGTTGCTGTCCGCCCCAAACCGGCCGGGGCCGGCACCATTGGTTTGCGGGTCGGTGAAGTTCACCACTGCGAAATCAGCCGGAGTTTGACCGGCGATGGCGGCAGCCACCCCGGAGAGGTTGGTCACTGTGAGCGCGCCTGCCAGCGAGGTTGTGACTTGCCACGGGCTTTCCATCGTGGGCTGTTTCAGGACTGCGTTGTTGGCCACGTGGCCGACGGGCACCCAGTTGTCGGTGCCGTTGGCACCGGCGTTATCAATGAAGGCGCCTTGAGCCATGGTGAGCTGGTAGAAGAAGCCGCCGCCGCCTTCCCATTGGACGTAGTCGAGGTCGTACTGGCCGGCGGCGAGGTAGATGATGCCGCGGGTGTCGGTGTTGCCGGTGCCCGTGGGGAAGAACATCTCGTTCGGCGCGGACATCGTCCGGGCTCCACCGCCACTCACGCGGCGGAAGAACGGGTTGGCCCCGCTGACCGCTTTGACGCGGAGGAAGAAGCCGTCATCGCCCTGATGATTGAAGGTGTATTCTGCGGAGGTGGCGATGGTGATGCGGCTGTGAGCGACGGTGACGACGTGGTTGTTGTCAGCGGCGGTATCGGCCGGGTACGGCTGGGAATTCAGGACTACACCCTGGACACCGCCGTTGGTGGTTGGGTCCGTGTAGTTGAGTTCTGCTGCGAGGGTGTCCACCACTCCGGTGCGGGTGACGGTGGAGCCGGGAGCGAAGAACCAATCGTTAACCCCGACTCCGGAAGGAATCAGTCCGCCGTTGGCGGCAGGGGCAGCAAGGTCGCTCGAGTAGGCAGTAGTTCCGGCCCACTTGAGGACGACGCTTCTGATTTGCCAGTTGGGATTGCCCATGCGGGTTCCGTTATCCCAGCCGCCCTTGAAGCGAACGGCCACTTCATTGTCCGCCACGACACCAGGGATGGTGGCGATGGTGGTCACGACACCAGCGGAAGCTCCAGTCCAGGCAGGGAGGTCACTGCCGACCGAGAGCCCGTCAGGGGTGCCCGTGTAGCCGTTCTGGGTGATGTTCGCCGGAGGCAGCGTGACGAAGGGGCCTCCGTCTATGGCGTATTCCAGAACACCGCCGTCATAATCCTGCTCGAAGTTATACTGGTGCTTGAGGGTGAGCTGAGCCACACCCGTCGCCGGAGTCGAGGGAATGACGATGTCCGGGGTGCTCAGCGACATGATGGCGGGCGTTTCGGAGCCGGGGGTGCTCCAGTTGGCCGGGGTGATGAACCGGGCCGGGGTGCTTTGCGTCCAGCAGATCACTTCCGGTGTGGACAGGAAGGCCATGGTGGCCGCGAGAGACTCGGCATTTTCATAACCTTCGGTCGAGTAGGTGCGGATGCCCCACATGCCATTGACGCCGGCGAGGCCGGGGAGATTGGCGGGCCACTGGGAGGTGGTGGGAGGCAGGACTGAAGGGTTGCCCACCAGAGTCCACGGGAGCTGGCGCTCGTCATTGGAGTCCACCGAGCCGACAGCCCAACTGAGTTCTGCCATGCCGGGGCCACCCGTGTCCACGCTGATGATGGCGAGGTCATAAATGCCCGCGGCGGGGAAATTGTAAACCGCCAGGGAATTGGCAACGCCGGTATTGGTGACGGTCGTCTGGTCGGACGGATCGAGAGCGGAACCGCCATACACTGCGGTGCAGGCGACGCCGGTGATTTTCAGAGCCACGCCGTCGTCGGTGTGGATGTTGAGGGTGTAGGGGCCGGGAGCCGGAATCGTGACCTGCATTTTGCCCACGAAGACGTGGTCGTCATCACCGGCGGTGTTGCCCGGGAAGGGGATGTTGTTGTTGAAGTCACCCTGCGTGGAAGGGGCCTGAGGATCGAAGTAGTTGACCGCGGGGCTCTGGAAGTCGCCGAAGCCGCCGGAGTTGGTCAGAACCACGCCGATGGCGGTGGCTGCGTTTGAACCCGTCATGGACGTGGTGTACTCACGCACACCCCATGGAGTGGAACCCGAGCCGAACGAGCCGGCGAGGGAGGCCACGGGCGGCAGGATCGGGCCGGTCACGTTCTTGTTCAAGTCGTAGGCGGTGGTGCCTGCGTCCGTGCCGAGCACATGCACATTGTAAACCTGCTGACCAGGGGCGTAGGCACCAGGCAGGAGGGCATTAATGGTTGTCAGCGTTCCCGACTTACTGGTGCCGGTGATGGTGGCAGCAACGCCCCCGATGGTCACCCCGGTGATCTGCGCCGGCACGACCTGTTTTCCGGCTCCGTTGCCGTCCTTCAGGATAACGCGGACACCGAACTGGTTGCCCGTGGTGGAGCCGATGACATTACCGAGGATGACGATGTCCGGGTCTGGAACGAGGAGGGTGGAGGTCATCTCCGCCTGGATCTGAGCAGGAGTCAGGAGGGTATTGAAGATCTTCACGTCATCAATGGAGCCACTGAGGCTGCCCCCGTTTCCGGAGGTGCCGAGGACCACGTTGTCGCCGTATTCGATTCCGCCGGTGCCATTCGAGCCCGGGCCTACCGTCAGCACGCCATCCACGTAGATAGCATTGTTGTTGCCGGCGTCGTTGGTCCACGCCACATGGTGCCACACACCCGGCTGGGTGGTGCCGCCTGTTACGTCATCACCCCAGTTGCCGCTGTGGTAGTTTGCGCCACGGGCACCATGGTGCAGGCGGTTGCCGCCCAGGTCGCCGAAGACCATGTTGTCCCCGTTTTGGTTGTTAAATTTCACCCACGCCATCGCGGTGTAGGGCACGTTGCTTGCCATGCCCCAAAGGCTGATGGAGCCGTTGGTCTGGATGTAGGGTGTGTTGGCGTCGGCATCTCCATCCCCCGCAGGTGCGAATCGGACGACGTTTCCGAGCGGGTAGGGAATACCACCCACCGTGACGCTGCCACCAGGTTCCACAATTGGGGCGATCGCGTTACCGGTGACGAGCGTACCGTTGATCGTGGCACTGGGAGCGGAATTCGGCACCGTAGTGCCGGTGATATCGTCGAAGGAGTACTTCAACGTGAGAGCGGCCTGCGAGAGGCCGCCTGAGCAGAGCAGCGCGAAGGCTGCGAGCGCCGTTCGTGCGAGACGAGAGGCGGAGTTTGGTGGTGTTTTCATGTCTGGGTTGCGGGGTGGATTGAGCAATTTAATATCAGCACTGACCTCACCGGCCCCTCGCGCGCACGAAGGTGACCTGCCGGTGATTTTATCGGGAAACGGGATACTGCCATGCTTCCCCTGGGGGGAGGCAAGACTATTTTGAAGTAACCCGTAATTTTTTTTGCGAAATTATCATCTGTGCGACCTTACTGCTTAAGGCTGGAGGAGCAGGAAAGCGGCGCGGGCTCCGGGGCGGGGGAAGTCGGAAGTCTTGCCGTCGGGCCAGCGAACGCTGATGGAGGTGGCCTCCTTGTTCTTTCCGAGACTGAAGAACAGAGTGGCGGTTCCCTGAGTGAGGTAGCCGCCGCCGGTCTGGACTTCCGCAGTTTGGGGCGGCAGGCCTTCGGCTTTGAGCGTGATGCGGGCACCGATTCCTTTCGGGTTGGCTCCTTTGCCCTTCAGGGTGATGGCCACCGGAGTGCCTGCTCCCGGCGGCAGGCTTTGTTTCAGACCCATGACGGGAGCGTTGTTGAAGCCCACGGACAGATCGCCGCGGCCGTCGGCGTCGAGGTCCACGACGGCGAGACTGCGGACATCACCGGCGAGCGACAGTCCGCTTTCGGCAGGCAGAAGCGGGCGCAGTTTCCGGCGGCCCTCATTCTGCAGAACGACGCTGAGGCCGCCCGCCATGCGCCCGGTCTCGACCTGGGCGTAGGAGAAATTTTGACCGATGACCACGTCCGGGAGTCCATCGAGATTGGTATCGGTGATGGCGACGCCAAACGCCGGAGCGGTCTGCACCTGCCACGGCAGAGCCTCGAAGGTGAAATGCCCGTGTCCGTCGTTCCAAAAGATCCCCGAGGCCAGATTCGTGACCGCGAACTTGTCGGCCTTGTCCAGTTTCTCCGGGCTGTAGATGGCGGGCAGGGAAGCGGTGGCGAAGGATTTGAAGGTAGAGAACTTGTCCTTGATGAACGGCATGGCTTGGGAGGAGCAGCTCTTGCCGCGAACGGGGAAGAGCGTGTCGCCTTCCCATTCCGCTTCGACGATTTGGCGTTTCCCGCTGTCGTCCATGTCGCCGTAATAGATCATGACCGGGTGTTTGTCGGTGGCGTGGTACTTGGTGTTGAGCCCGAAATTGGTGGCCACGAGGTCCATGGCTCCATCGCCGTCGAGATCGGCAGCGGCCAGGCCATTCCACCAACCGTCGTGTGCGGCGAGTGCCTTGTCTTCGACTGCGCTCAGCTTTCCTTTTTCGTTGTGGAAAACCATGATCGGTCCCCACTCCATGCTCAGCGCGAGGTCCAGCCAGCCGTCGTTGTCGAGGTCCGACCATACGGCGCCGGTCACCAGTCCCGGCGAAGCGAGGGCAGGAGCCAGTTCGACGGTGGCTTCGGAGAATCGGCCGCCGTCATTGCGCAGGAGATGACTGCGGGCGGGCATGGGATAGGAGCCGGGAATGCAACGTCCGCCGACGAAGACATCCAGATCGCCGTCGCGGTCGAAATCGGCCACGGCGACGGGACCGCCGCTGTCGGTTTCCGCCGGGAGCGTGCCGGCGGGGGCGGGTGTGAAGCGGCCCTTGCCGTCGTTCAAATAGAGGCGGTCCTGGAGGCTGGCGTCTCCGGGGTCACAGGAGACGCCACCACTCACCACGTAGAGGTCAGCATCGCCGTCGCCGTCGGCGTCGAAGAACGCGGTGCCCATGTCGTCACCGGCCCCGCCATCCGGCAGGACATCGGGGGCGGGAGTCAACTGCCCGCCCTTGTTCAGATAAATCCGGCGAGGCACACTGCGGCCCTGAGCGAGGAAGAGATCCTCAAAACCGTCGCCGTCCACATCGGCCCATGCCTGACCGGGCCCCCATTGGGACATCCGGTTGGGTAAAAGCGGTTCGCGGGCGAAGTCATCGAACTTCAACTGCCGGTGCAGCGCCTTTTCGAGACCGGCGGCTCTTGTGAAGTGAGAGGCAGACGGGGCGGACGGGGCGGACGGCGGGGGAGGTGCCACGGCATCCTTCCCTTCGGTGAGGACGTACT
>JANOZA010000463.1:0-5137 GCA_031429155.1 Verrucomicrobiota bacterium
TCAGCCGTCCCGGCTGTGCTGGCTTGCGGTCGTCCCGACCGCACTATGGGTCTGCGGTCAAGATGACCGCAGGCCGGCACCGGCGAGACGCCCGTGTTCCACCGCATTTGGCCGCCTGGCACATCAATTCGCGGTCACACCCTATGGCGAAGAACCCGGGCGTCCCATCACGAGCCGATCCTCCCATCTGGAAGCCGGAAATCGCTGCCTGAACAATATTAAACAGGGCATCCGCGTTTCCCTGGTTCAAGGTTCAACTGCGCCGCCACTGCTGCCGAGCCCCAGCCCGAAACGAATTGCCGTCGAACTGACATCGGTGCGAGCAGCGCCGTCAGCCCGCATGATAACGCCAAGCATGCTTTCAACTCCGGCTGCGAAGAGCATTCCGCCGATGTTGGCTCCGAATCCGACCCATGTGTTGTTGCGTGTGATGGCCATAGTTTTGTTGGTTTTTGTTTCTGTTAAGGGGGTTACTGCTCCACCAACTCCACGCGACGGTTCTTCGCGCAGCCTGGTTCGGTCCGGTTGGTGGCGAGCGGGGCCATGCAGGATGCGCTTCACGGGCGCGTGAAGTTTAGCCGGCTGAAGAGTCGCTGGTGGCTGCTGAAGAACGGACTGAACGGCAGGTAGCCGTTGATGGTGGAGCCGACGCTGCCGGTGCCGTCGAAGTCCAGGCTGCCGCGGTCGGTCCAGATGGCGAGGTCGTTGCTTTGTTGCAGCGTAAGGCGGACGCAGCCGCGGTCTGCGCGCACGGTGAAGGACGCGAAATGTTCGTCGCCGACGATGGACCAGTCGAGCATCGGCTCGCCGAAACGACGCGGATCGGTGCCGCAGAGGTATTCGGCGAGATTGGAGTAGCCGTCCATGTCCGGGTCGGCGTTGTCGCCGGAGACAGCCGGGCTGTAGCGCTCCCATGCGGCGAAGTGGTCGAGCCGCCAGCGGTCCCCGGTATTCAGAATTTGCACAGGCCAGGAGGTGGAGGAAAGTCTCGGCGGCAGGGCGGAGAGATCGGGGTCGGTTTCAAAGATCAGCAGGCGGTAGAGTCCGCTGGGATAGCAACCGGTGGGCACGGTGAAGGTGAAGCCCGTGGGGCCGACGATGGTGGCTTCCGGGCGCAGCAGCGTGGTGCCGTCCGGTCCAGCAAGGCGGGCGCGGTACCATGCATCCGGCCCCACCCCGCCGTGGACGGTGATGAGACTGCCGGGCGTGGCCACTGGGGGCACATCCACGCGGTCTATGATGTCCGGCGTGTCGTCGCCGCAGAGGGCCACATAGGTAGCGCCTGAATCCGCGCCGCCTCGCTCGCCGCGCACGAAGACACAGAGGTCGTCGTTCATGTCGCGATTGAAATGGCCGACGAGTGGAATCTCCGCACCGCTGGCGCGCATCCCGGCGAGCCATTGCCATTCGCCCTCGTAAGAGATGATGCCGGGGCCTCCCGGGGGGGTGGCAAATCCTCCGCCGGTGTTCATCGCGGCGAAGACGCGCCCGTCGGCATGCACGGCCACGATGTCCATGCAGCCATCGCCGTTCAGGTCCGCTACCAGTGGCTCGTAGGCCGGCGTGTATGCAAAGCCCCCGTGCCAGTTCAGCCCAAAATAGCTCGCCAGCGTATCATTGAAAGCAGTGCTGCCATTGGAAGTTAGGACGTAAACGTCGGGGGGAGTGCCAGGGACGCCGTTCCGGTGGAAGCCAATCAAGTCGTCCCTCCCGTCGCCATTCGCGTCACCGGCTTTGGGAATGGCCGCGCCCGGGCAGAAGTAGTCATTCCATTTCGTCTCCAGTACGAACGCGACACCGATATTGATAGCCACAAAGACATCGGCCTGAGTGCCGCGAGTGCAGGCGGCGATGTCCGCAAGGCCGTCGCCATTGAAGTCGCCCACCAGCGGCACTTCCCCGGGATAGAAGAACCGGCCGTTGCTCCCGGTGTCATACCATTCGCGGCTGGCGCAAAAATCCGTGCCGCTGGAGAGCGCGATCCACACCTTGCCCGTATCGGGCACGAAGGTCACGATGTCATCGCGCCCGTCGCCATTGAAGTCGCCGACGGCGGGGATTTCATCTTCGATGCAGAAGTAGTCGTGCCAAAGGTTTCCTCCGGTGAGGCCGCTGTTGTCTCCACTGAAGGTGCCCGTATTGAGCGCGACATAGACTTCGCCTTCGGAGTTGAGAATGGCGCTGCGGACAAAGGTGACCACATCATCCAGCCCGTCACCGTCAAAATCGCCCACGCCCGGGAGTTCACCGGCCTGACAGAATCCGGCATTCCACCGCTGCGGGCTGTGAAAGGCGGCGGGATAATCATAGCGCGCATGGCGCGGCACCAGCGGCGGGCGGGCGATGACGTTGTCAAAATAGACCTCCGCGAAGTCGCCCGGCGGCGCGCTGATTTGAATCTGGATCTGACCCGCGGGCAGAGTGTTATTGGAGAACCGGAGATTTCGCCAGCCGTCAGTGACGCCGCTGCTGACGGAGCCTGCGTCGAGCACGGTGACGCTGGCTGTATTCACCGCGAAGCCCACGCTGATGCTGCCTTTCACGACCCGGTAGTTCATCGCTCCCTGCGAGCCGACGGGTAGTTCCACCGGTAGATTCACCGACAACTGACTGGCGGACGAGCCGGTGAACTGGCCATTGCTGCGGACGAAAATCATCCTCCCGCAAAAGCCGCCCATGCTGTCCGCAGACGGCAGCAGCGTGGTCGTCATCTGCGTGCCGTTCACCAGATTCTGCTGCCATGAAGCCGCGGCGCTCGTCGCGAACGGTGCCGCCGCCGTGGTGGTGACCGTCACGCCGGTCGGCCCGGTGATTTCAAACTCCGGATTAGGCACCACGTTCACCGGCGTCTGGCCGCCCGCGCCGCCGCTCAGCGTGTAGGTGATGTGCGGATCCTCGCCGTAAGGCGTGACGATGGAATAGTTGAGCGTGTAAGTGAACGACTGCCCCGCCGCCAGCGTGATGGGGTAATCCACCGCCGGCATTCCTGGCAGACGAAATCCTGCGACCGGCGCGATCACCGTGGCCCCCATGGTCTCCGTGAGCGGACTGATGAGCGCCGGCATGGCCGGGATGGTAATGAAGCTATCCGCCGCCAGCGGCGCGAAGGTGCGCAGCGTGAGCTCGCACTCGAAGAACGCATCCGCCGGCACGAGGCCCGCGCCGAAATTGTGCTTCGCCGTCATCGCGCTCGTGGTGCTGTCTATCGTGAAGCTGAACGCGTCCGGCGTCGCCGCAGTGCCGACATTATAAGTAAAGCCGAGCGATCCCTGCGCCTTGTCCTTCGCCGCGCCCTCTGCCGGCAGCCGCGAAACACTCGCCGCCGGCATGGTCAGCACCGCCCCCGGAGCGACGGAGAACGGCGCGATGCTCAGGAACTTCGTATCCGTGCCCGCATCTTCGCCGGCACCACCACCGTGCTCACGGAATCCCGCCTTCACCGTCGCCTCCACCGTCCAGCCATTCCAGCCGGGCTGCGGCGAGAGCAGGAGCGAAGGTGCGGCCGCGGCGGTGCCGGCGAGAAGTGCGAAGAGGACCGGGCGAAGTAGTGTTTTCATGGGATGAGTGGTTGTTCATCCCGTTCTGCGCATCCCCGCGGCGAACCATACAGGCCCTGGTGAAAATATTTCACCTGTATGATCAGCCGGTGATTTGTGTAGAGAAAGACAATGCCCCCTGCCGATCTTACCCTCTGCCCTGACTGCGGACGCAGCATCCCCCGGGATGCCGTGCGCGGCATGTGTATGGCCTGCATGATGCGGGCGGTGGTGCCGGGGTTTTTGGATCCGACTGATCCGTCTGATTCGACGGATCACTCCTATGGCCCGTGGCGCATCCTCAGCAAAGCCGGCGAGGGCGCGTTCGGCCTCGTCTATGAAGCGGAGCAGCGCCAGCCCATCCACCGCCGCGCTGCCCTGAAAGTGCTGAAGCCTGGCCTCGACAGCCGCGAGGTGATGGCGCGGTTCGCCGCGGAGCGCGAGGCGCTGGCGGTGCTGGATCACCCGGGCATCGCGCGGGTGCTGGACGCCGGCAGCGAGGGCGGACGGCCGTGGTTCGCTGCGGAATGGGTGGATGGCGCGCGGAGCCTCACGGCTTTCTGCGCGGAAAAAAATCTCCCGCGCCGCGAACGGGTGCGGCTCTTCCAACAAGTCTGCGACGCCGTCGCTCACGCGCATCAGCGCGGCATCATTCACCGCGACCTCAAGCCATCGAACATCCTCGTGAGCGCGGACGGCGCGGCGAAGGTCATTGATTTCGGCATCGCGCGCGCCACCGAGCGCGTCCTCGCCCAGAGCACGCTCGTGACCCTGGCGGGGCAGGTGCTGGGCACGCCGGCGTACATGTCGCCGGAGCAGGCTGCCGGCCAGGGCGCAGAGGCGGACACGCGCAGCGACATTTATTCGCTGGGCGCGGTGCTCTATGAATTGCTCACCGGCGCGCCGCCGTTCCCGCGCGTTAAATTGGAAAGCTCCTCCATCCAGGAAGCCCTGCGCGTGGTGCGCGAAGATGCGCCGGCGAAGCCTTCCACGGTCGATGCTTCACTGCGCGGCGAACTGGAATGGATCATCCTGCGCGCCCTGGAGAAAGACCCCGCCCGCCGCTACGAAACTGCCGCCGCCTTCGGCCGCGATCTCGGCTCCTGGCTGGACGGCGGCACTGTGCTCGCGGCGCCGCCGAGCCGGGCTTACCAAATGCGCTCGTTCCTGCGCCGGCACCGCACGGCGGCCATCGGAGTCGCCTCCGTGTTCGTCGCGCTGCTGGCGGGCACCGTGGGCATGAGCATTCTCTGGCAGCACGCACAGCAGGCGGCAATTTCCGAATCCACGCAGAGGCAGCGTGCGGAGAGTGAATTGTGGCAGTCGCTGGTCCTGACGGCGCAGAGGGAAAGATTATCGCCTGCCGCCGGGGGCGCGGCGCGGGCACTGGACATGGTGCGCCGGGCGGCGGCGATCCGGGCAGGCGTGGAGCTGCGCGATGAAGCCATCGCTGCGCTGGTGAAACCGGATTTTGGCCCTGAGCGGCGCATCTCATGGGCGGGAAAAGTGCCGCGGCTCGCGCGGGATCCGATTTTTCACCCGAAGATGTCCAGCGCCTGCCTCGTGAAAACGAACGGCGATAAGGTGCTGGTGGAACTGGA
>JANOZA010000464.1:0-2622 GCA_031429155.1 Verrucomicrobiota bacterium
GAGCGTCCGCCTGCGGCTCTGCGATGTGGCGAATGCCCAGGAGGATGCCTTCGCGGATTTCGATACCCTCATGGCCGCACGCGTCGCGGAATGTGATGCCTATTACGATGCGGTGCTGCCGCCGGGGCTGGATGCGGAGGCCAGGGAAATATCGCTCCAGGCCTACGCCGGGCTGCTGTGGTCGAAACAGTTCTATCACTACCGCGTGGACAAATGGCTCGCAGGCGACCCGCTGCTTCCACTGTCGCACCCCGTGGCCAGCGGCAGGCGAAACCGCGAGTGGCAGCACATCTTCGCCCGCGATGTGATCGCCATGCCTGACAAATGGGAGTATCCGTGGTTCGCGGCGTGGGATCTGGCGTTTCACGCAGTGCCGTTCGCCAGAGTAGATCCGGTCTTTGCCAAAAAGCAGATCGTCCTGCTGCTCCGCGAATGGTACATGCACCCCAACGGCCAAATCCCGGCATACGAGTTCGCCTTCAGCGATGTGAACCCTCCGGTCCACGCGTGGGCCGCATGGCGTGTGTATCAGACGGACGCTGAAAGGACCGGCGTGAAAGACCGCGAGTTCCTCACAGGAGTTTTCCAGAAACTCCTGCTGAACTTTACCTGGTGGGTGAACCGCAAGGACGAGAAGGGCCAAAGCATCTTCGCCGGCGGCTTCCTCGGACTCGACAACATCGGCGTCATTGACCGCAACCAGACGCTCCCCGACGGCAGCCACCTCCAGCAGGCCGACGGCACGGCATGGATGGCATTCTACTGCTCATGCATGTTGCGCATCGCCCTCGAACTCGCACACGACGGCGAGCGCGTCCGCCCGGCCTACGAGGATATGGCGTCGAAATTCCTCGCGCACTTCGTCCAGATCGTGGAGGCGGCGAATACACACGGCGGCACCGGCCTCTGGGATGAAACGGACGGTTTTTACTACGACCACATCCGCCGCGGGAAGGACTCCATCGCGCTGAAATCGCGCTCGCTCGTGGGACTGCTGCCACTCATCGCGGTGGAAGTCCTCACCGATGCCGAGATCAACCTCCTTCCCGGATTCAAGGAACGCTTCGACCATTATCAAAAGCACAACGAGCACATGCGCCGGTGCCTCGCGCATCCTGGCGGTTCAGGAAAATGGCTGCTCGCTCTCGCTTCGCGCCCTCACCTCATCCGCGTGCTGCGCTACCTTTTCGATGAGGAAGAATTCCTTGCACCGCACGGCATCCGTTCGCTGTCCCGCTGGCATTTGAAGAATCCCTTCAAGCTCCAGCTCAACGGCCACACCTCCAGCATCAGCTACGATCCCGGCGAGTCCACCAACGACATGTTCGGCGGTAATTCCAACTGGCGCGGCCCGGTGTGGTTCCCCATCAACATGCTCATCATCGAAGCCCTGGAGCGCTACGATGGATTCTTTGAAGGCGGCCTCCGGCTGGAATACCCCACCCACAGCGGCAACAACCTGACACTCACAGAAATCGCCGCCGACCTCCGCCGCCGCCACACACTGCTCTTCCGCCGCGACGATCAGGACCGCCGCCCGTGCCACGGCACCGACGGCCGCTTCGTCACCGACCCCGCCTGGCGCGACCTGCTCCTCTTCCACGAGTTCTTCCACGGCGACAACGGCACCGGCCTCGGCGCCAGCCATCAGACCGGCTGGACTGCCCTTGTGGCTACGATGATTGAGGAACTGGCGGGGTGACACCCAGCGGCCACATTCCAGCCGCCGATGACGCCATCCGCGCAGCAGCACTTTTTCTCGCGGGGTGACACGCCCACAAAGTGCTTCCGCCTTTCCATACAGTGTAACCCTCCGGGATATTGATGCTAACGGCGACAGGACTGTCGCCGCGCCATGTCCTGTCCCGCGAAGAGCCAAGAGGCCGAGGCCAAAGAGCCAAGAGGCCTGCGCACTTGTGATTGGTTTTATGAACCAGCCACTGGATTCCACACCTTCTCAAAGCCAAAGCCCTCGAAGTGTTTTTCGTTTGCTGTAGCGAACTGAGTGACGCCGTGGTGGCGGAGAGTGAAGGCGAGGCGGGCGTCTATAATATGGCGGAAGCCGGTGGTGGTTTTGGCCGCCCAGTTCCAGAGAGGCTTGGACACTTCAGGTTCGTAGTCGCCGAATTCCCAGGCGGGATTGGCCCGGAGCGCATCGCAGAAGGCCGCGGCTTCGCGGGCGGTCTTCGGATTCTTGAAAATGGCGGGGTTACGGAGCTGCATGTAGATTTCCACCAGCACGAGGCCACAGAGAAGGAAGCGCTGGTTGCCGGTCTCATCTTCAAAGAAGCGACGGGCGGCTTCGTGATACGGCGATCCGGGATTGGCGGCGTAGAGGAAAAGATTGGTATCGGCGGAGAGAATCATGACGCGCTGCGCTCAAGGATGGCGTCCGCTTCGGGCCGAAGCGTGGCCGGATCGGCAAGGAAATCACCGCCGCAGTCCAGCGTGGGAAAGCGCCAGACGGCCTTTGGTTGAGGACTCTCTGGAAAGCGCGTGACAAATTGCTCGGCAGCTTTCCGCATCACTTCGGAGAGCGACCAGTCCTGACGCTCGGCGATCTCTTTGAGCCGCTGGTAAAGAGGGTCGGGGAACTGGATTTGGGTCCGGATCATGATGCGT